>DATNKF010000474.1:0-4151 GCA_035603555.1 Allostellaceae bacterium | reverse complement strand
CCGTGAACGGTGACAAAGCTGACGCCGCGTTCGGCCGCCCGCGCGACCCCCTGCCGCACGGTTTCGCCGATATCGAACATCTTGGTGTCGAGAAACACCCTTTTGCTGCGCCCGATCAGATCGTCGAGCAGGCCGTCGAACCCGGCGGCGAATTGCAGCCACAACCCGATCTTGAAAAACGAAACCAGTCCATGGAGCCGATCGACAACGGCTCGCGCCTGGGCGATGTTCGGTACGTCGAGCGCGACGATCAGCCGATCTTCGATCCGCTTGGGAACGTCACGGGGACCAGACCGCACACCGGTCATTCCTAGGTTAACCTGCCGGTCACTTGGTCTCACAATCCTTGGCGATGTCCCAGGCGCCCTCGTTGGTGCCGCGGACGTCGTCGTCCTCCAAGACCCCTCCACCGCCGTCATAGACATATACCGCCGCACGCCCTGCCCCCCTTTACTAACACACAACCGGGCGCATCGCGATAGGCCAAGCACTTTCGGAGCTCCGCCATCCAGCCCGGTACAAGGTCCTTGATGGATTGCGAATGGAGCATCCATAAAATTACCTTATTCGCACAATAAATCAAGGCTGAGGGCGGCGCTATGGGGTGTCGCCATGGCGAGGGATGTGCCGATGGATGATCTGGTGAGAAGGAAACCGCCGGAGCGCGTGCGCGGCGGCGGCGCGAAGCCTGCCGACGGTCTGGCGGCATCCACTCCTTTCAACCTGAAGGGGAATCTCGCTGCAGATAAGCTGTAGATGCAGCGGGCGGTCATATAGTAGACAACCATAAGTGGTAGGATCGGTCCTGTCGAATTGGCTCGTTCGAAGATTTCCTGACAGCCTCCTTTCCCCGGTGTGACGGGATTTTTTGCTGTGAGATTGGTCCGCCGTTCCCCAATCGCATCTTCCGAGCGGTTCGAACCAGTAGCCGGTCGTTGTCGATCGCGACTAAGCTCTGCTCCGAGGAGTCGATCACTCACCTCCAGGAGACCGGAAATGGATTTCGGCGCGTTAATGTTCTTCACCGACTATGCGATCTCAGCGGTCGATCTCGCCAAGGCGCTTGAGGAGCGCGGGTTCGAATCGGTCTGGGCGCCCGAGCACTCGCACATTCCGACCTCGCGCAAGACGCCGTTTCCAGGCGGCGGCGAATTGCCGAAACGGTATTACGACGCGATGGACCCGTTCGTCTCCCTGACCGCCGCCGCGATCGCAACCACTAAGCTCAAAGTCGGGACCGGGGTGTGCCTGGTGCAGCAGCGCGACGCCATACAGACGGCCAAGCTGGTCGCCTCGATCGACCAGGTGTCGAATGGCCGGTTTCTGTTCGGCGTCGGCGGCGGCTGGAACCAGGACGAAATGGAGAATCACGGCACTGAGTTCAAAACTCGCTTCAAGCTGATGCGCGAGCGGATCGAGGCGATGAAGGAGATTTGGACCAAGTCCAAGGCCGAATATCACGGCGACATGGTCCGTTTTGACGAGATGATGGCCTGGCCGAAACCGGTGCAGAAACCCCATCCGCCGATTCTCGTCGGCGGCGGCTTTCCGCAGGCTGCCCGCCGCGCTATCCGCTACGGTGACGGCTGGTGCCCGGTCGGCCGCTCCGGCTCTAGCCTGCTCGATGTGCTCGGGCAATTCCGGCAGATGGCGAGCGATGCCGGGCGTGACCCGCAATCCCTGCCGGTCACTCTGTTCAATCCGGCCGAGGACGCCGGCGAGATCGCGCGCTATCGGGATATGGGCATCGACCGCGTCGTCGTCATGCTGCTTTCGGAGACGAGCGACAAGATCCTGCCGGTCCTCGACCGGTGGGCCGAGCTCATCCGCCGCACCGCGCAGTGATCCGGTTTGGGGTCCCGTTATGCGGAAACGGACTTGGATCGTCACATTCGCTGCGCTCGCGGCCATGCCCGCGATGGCGCAGACCGCGTTTCCCGACCTGCGCGGCACCTGGAAAGGTGAGAGCGAGTCGATCATTACCGACAGCGGGAACCCCCATCATCCCGGGCCGCCGCAGAGCGAGCATCGGCTGACCAGCGTGCCGTTCACACTGACGATCGACAAGCAGGACGGGCGCCGCTTTTCCGGCACCTTTTCGTCGCCGCGATCCTCCGAACCGATCATCGGCGTCATCACGCGTGGCGGCACATTATTGGCAGTCGACACTGACGGCTATGCTTCTGGGACGCTGCTGGGAACGAACCGATTGGAGATTTGCTATCTCCAGATAGCATCATACGGGCGGGTGGCGTCCTGTACGGAAATGACCAAGCAACCGTGACGAGCCGCCGCGGCTGCGGTCGGGGTCAAGCTTGGCCGGCACGGTTGCGGCGCAGCCGCTCCTTGCTCTCGGGTGACCAGACGTCGTCGATCCTATAACTCGATTGGAACGCCGGGACACCTTCCGGCAGAGCCACCCACGGCAGCTTGCTGCGCGTGTAGATGTGAACATCCGGTGTGACCGCCTCCGGCGTATCGAGCGTCCCGGCGCGCACGAACAGGCAGTCGCTGGGGACGATGTGGTAGCGGCTCCACAGGGTGGTCCCGCAAGCCTCGCAAAAGAACACGTCGTGATGATGCTTGCCGCCGCCTCCTGCCAGCCGGAACGACTTGGGCGCGACCCCGTTCGGTTCGACAAACTTACTCTCGATCCAGAGGTTGATGACGAACGGGCCGCCGGTCAGACGCTGACAGTCCCGGCAATGACAGGCGTGAACGATCAGTGGGCTGTGGGTCACCCTGTATCGGATCGCTCGACAAGCGCACCCGCCCTCGAGCTTCATGTTGCCTCCTCCATCGGGGCCAGAGGGGTCAGCGGCATTACCTGACGCGCCTTCGCCCGCTCCACAGCTCGCCACAGATACCAGCTCGCCACGGTCCGATAGGGTTTCCAGCGAACACCATAAGCGGCGAGCTCCTTGGGCGACGGCAGCTCGCGATCGAAGGCGACGGCAAAGCCGCTGCGTACACCATAATCGTCCACCGGCAGCACGTCCGGACGGCCGAGGCGGAATATCAGCAGCATCTCCGCGGTCCAGCGCCCAATGCCGCGCACCTCCGATAGGCGCTCGATGACTGTCTCGTCCGGCAAGCGGCGGATTTCGGCGAGTGTCGGGAGCGCGCCGTCCTCGACCTTTTGCGCGAGGTCGCGCAGCGACAGCATCTTCGACCGCGAGAGGCCGGCGCCGCGCAGCCTTTCCTCGGGCATGCGCAGAATTCGCGCGGCGGTCGGCGTGCCACGCGGAAATAGCGCACACAGGCGTGCAAAGATCGCCGCCGCAGCCTTGCCGTTGAGCTGCTGATAGACGATCGCCTCTGCGAGTGCGGCGAAAATGCTCTCCGCCGGCCGGAGCTGCATGCGAAACGGACCGATCTCATCGATGACGTGCGCCAGCTCCGGGTCGGACATGCGTAGCTGCGCGATGGCGAGGCTCGGATCGAACTCCAACACCGCCTCGTCGGGCAAAAGCACCGTCGCGCCGTTGATCTGCGCGCCTTCGATCGCCAGCATGCGGCGCTTCGTGGCGATGCCGCCCTGTGCCGAAAAGCCGCCGATCTTGCCGCCCGCGGCGAGCACGCGATGGCATGGCACGACGATCGGGAAAGGATTTCGCCCGAGCGCCTGCCCGACCGCGCGCGCCGCTCCGGGGGAGCCGATCCGTGCGGCGATGTCCCCATAGGACAAGGTCATCCCCGGCGGAATGGTGCGCGCCACCTCGTAGACGCGGCGATGGAACTCCGGCACTTGATTCATGTCGAGGGCAACCGCAGCGAGATCGTCCGCCTCGCCGCCCAGCAACGCGATGATGCGTTCAACCACGCACTGGACCTCGGGCGGGGGCGCTGTTTCCCCGGCGGCGGGAAACCGGTGGAGCATGCGTGCGCGCGTCTCCGCTTCGCCGGCCTCCGGTAGCTGGACGCCGGCGACGCCACCCTCGCCCCAGGCAATGCCGCACCGGCCGATCGCCGTGTCGAAAAGCGCGAAGCTGTTTGCCGTCATGACCCAATCCTACCATCCGCTCGGGTTTCGCCACTTGGAGAATCTTCCTCTCAGTTGACCGTGGTCAACCGCTCGTCGCGGCGCGGAAGACGCGCTCGAACTCCGCGAGTTCGGAGGGTGCCGCGTCCGAAGCAGCCCAGAAGCCGAG
>DATNKF010000473.1:0-4808 GCA_035603555.1 Allostellaceae bacterium | reverse complement strand
CATCGCGGAAACCGCAAGCCTCGGCGGTGCAGCCCGAGGTGTCATCCTTCGGGTAGAAATAGAGCACCACCTTCTTGCCCTTGAGCTTGGACAAGGTGACGCTGCCCGCGCCATCGGTAGGCAATGTGAAATCGGGGGCTTGTTCGCCGGGCTCGACGCTCATCCTGAATTGTCTCCTGTTTGTTCGACCGCCTGCATCGCTGCCCGGCGGGCCGGTTTTTCGATCAATCTTCGGTACCAGCCTTGAACCTGCGCGGTGGCGGCGGTGATATCTGCGTCGAGCCGAGCGAAGTCAACCACGCCGGCACACCGCGCGAGGGTGGCACCGTCCGCCTCCGGCAAGGCCTCGGCTCTAGACAGCCCGTCGCCGAGCAAAGTCAGGAGCGTCTGCACACGGCGCAGCAGCGCCAGTGCTTCGAGCAACTCGCGGCACGCCTGTGGCGGCAGCGCTCCCGCCTTGCCGAGCTCCCGCAGCGCCACTGCGGTGCCACAGCACACGACTTGCGGCGACGAGGCGGCCTCACGCAGCATCAGGTATTGCACGATGAATTCGAGGTCCAACAGCCCGCCCGGACGGTTCTTGAGGTCCCAGAGCGAGGGCCGCGGGTTCTCCTCTGCGATGCGCCGTCGCATATCGGCGACATCGGCCACGAGGCGTCCGGGATCGCGGGTCGAGCTCAGCACTTGGCCGATCACCTCGGTGATCCGTCGACGCAGCGCCGGATCTCCGGCGACCGGCCGTGCCCGCGTCAGCGCCATATGTTCCCACGTCCAGGCGGCTTCCTGCTGATAACGGGCAAAACCGGCGAGGCTCGAGGCGATTGGTCCCGATGCACCCGAGGGCCTGAGCCGCATGTCGACTTCGTAAAGCCGCCCTTCGCCGGTCAGAGCAGTGATCGCGCCGATCAGCCTTTGGCTCAACCGTGCAAAATAGGTGGTGACAGGAAGCGGATGGGCCCCGTCCGACCCTTCGCTGCTCGACGGAGCGTCATAAATCAGGATCAGATCGAGATCGGAGGCGAGGGTCATCTCGCGGCTGCCGAGCCGGCCCATCCCGATCACCGCAAACGCCCCTCCGGACACTCGCCCGTGGCGCCGAGAAAAATCGGCCTCGACGACAGGGAGCAGTGCGGCGAGCGTGGTCTCGGCGATGTCGGCGAGCAGCGCTCCCGCCTGGAGGCCGTCGAGCGCGCGGCGTAATAGCTGAACGCCGACCTGAAACCGGCGCTCGCCAGCCCAGCGTCGCAAGGCGTCGAGGGTATCCTGAAAGTCGCGGGCGCCGGCGAGCAGCTGGTCGATCTCGGCGGCAAGCCCAGCCCGGTCCGGCAGCGGCGCGAAGAACCCTTCGGTCAGCACCGAATCAAGAAGTCCGGGGCGCTGCGCCAGCTGCTCGGCCAGGCGCGGCGCCCCGGCCATGATCTCGGCCACGAGCGCCAGCAATCCCGGGTTGGCGTGAAATAGGGAGAAGAGCTGCACGCCGGCGGAGAGGCGCGACAGAAATCGGTCGAATTGCAATAGCGCCGAATCCGGACTTGGTGTTGCGCCGAAGATGCGGAGCAACTCGGGTATGAGCTCGGTCAGGATCTCGCGCGCCCGCTGGCTGCGGGTCGCGCGGAGCCTGCCGTGATGCCAGCCGCGCACCAAGGCGGCGACGACAGCCGGCTCGGCAAAGCCGAGCCGGGCAAGGGTGTCCAAGGTCTCCGGATCATCTTCGACCCCGGTGAACACCAGGTTGCCGGGGCCGGCGAGGCTCGGGGCTTGCTCGAAGAGCGCAGCATAATGCTTCTCGACCGAAGAGAGATGGGCGAGCAGATCGGCGACAAAAGCATCCGTCTGCGGATAGCCGAGGAACACCGCAATGCGGGTGATCCCGTCGCGATCGGCGGGCAGCGCATGGGTCTGCCTATCGTCGACCATCTGCAGCCGATGCTCGAGGCGGCGCAAAAACCGATAGTCGTCGGCCAAATTGCTGGCGGTGGCCGGATCGACGCGCCCGGCCGCGGCAAGGCGACGCAGCGTCTCGCAAGTCGAGCTCACCCGGAGCTCGCGCATCCGGCCGCCCCAGATCAGTTGTTGGGTCTGCGCGAAAAACTCGATTTCGCGGATCCCGCCGCGCCCGGTCTTGATGTCGTGGCCTTCGACGGCGATTCGTCCGCCGCCCCGGTAGGCGTTGATCTGGCGTTTGATCGAATGGATATCCTGGATCGCGGCAAAATCCAGGTTCTTTCGCCAGATGAAGGGCTCCAGTTCGCGCAGAAAGCGCCGCCCGGCGGTCCGGTCGCCGGCAACCGGGCGGGCCTTGATCAGCGCTGCGCGCTCCCAATTCTGACCGACGCTCTCATAATAGGCGAGGGCCGCGGCGACCGAGAGTGCAGGTGGGGTGGACGCAGGATCCGGGCGGAGACGGAAATCGGTGCGAAAGACATAGCCGTCGGCCGTCCGCTCGTCGAGAATGCGGCCGAGTTCTCGCGCCAGCCGAACAAAAAAAGTCTGGATGCCGTCCCGCCCACCGACCTGCGTTCGGGTCGCGTCGTAGAGAAGGATCAGGTCGATATCGCTCGAGTAGTTGAGCTCGTAGCCCCCGAGCTTCCCCATTCCGAGGACGATCAGTCCGCTGTCGCGTTCCGGGTCGTCGGCGTTGACCGGGGCGGCGATGCCCTTGCGCTGCGCCTGACGCAGGAGGTGGCGAACCGCCGCGCCGAGTGCTGCCTCGGCGAAACGGCTCAGAGCTTCCATCTGCTGCTCGAGCGTCCAGGCTCCGGCAAGCTCGGCCACGGCGGCGAGAAGCGCCACCCGGCGCTTGGCAATCCGCAAGCGCCGCATCAACGCCATCGTATCTTCGCCAAAATCTTCGGCGATCTCGACGGCGGCGGCGGTTTCTGCGAAGACAAGCTCGGCGCCTTCCTCGACGACGCGCGTCAGAAATCCCTGCTCCCTGATCGCGACACCGCTCAAGAACGGACTGTTGCCAAAAATCGACGCGAGCAACCGCTCGCCCGCGGGTGCTGCGCTCCACCTCGGCGCGGTGCCCGAATTGGGCTGCACTTGCGCGACGAGCGCCTCGTGCCAGGCCTCGAACCCGAGGGCTGCGCGACGTGCATCGGCCGGTCCGGGGAGTCCCTTACCTTCGGGGGAGAGGTGAGATAAGAGCTTCATCCCGCATGCCCGGCCGGAGCGGAGACACTGGCCACTCAGAGGCTCGCGGTCAAGTCGGGCCCGCGGACGGGCTGGACGCCGCAGAGCCGCGCGACACGCCGGGAGAGCTCGTGCCCCCGGCCAGGCGCTTGCGCCCTTCCGCGCTGCGAATGCGGCGTGGGGTGCATCGCTGCCTGGTTTGGGTGGCGTCGTTCGCCGCAGCGCTCATCCTGGTGGTCGCGGTCGGCTTGTGGCGCCTGGCTCAAGGTCCGGTCGAGCTCGGCCGGCTTACCCCCTACGTCGAGGAAGCGCTCAACCGGTCGGCAGACGGGTACCGCGTCGCCATATCCGGCGTGCGGTTCGCCATTGACCGCGGCAACCATCAGCTCGATCTACGGATTGCCGGGGTGCGTCTGTCGCGCGTCGATGGCGCGCCGATTGCCTCCTTTTCCGAAATATCGACAGGCTTCAGCCTCAGCTCACTGCTGCGCGGCAGACTTACGCCGACGCGGCTCCTCGTCGAGCGCCCGGTGCTACGGTTCGTTCGGAATCAGGACGGCAAGATCGGGTTTCGCTTTAGCGGCCAAGATCCTGACGCGCCGGGCTTTGGCCCGGAGATCCTCGGCGCCGCAGACGTTCCCCGGCAGCCGCAGACGGCGCTCGGGTCGCTGCGGAAGGTCGTCGTTCGCGGCGCCACGCTGCACCTCGACGACGAGCGGACCGGCCGTCATTGGCAGGCGGACAGCGTCGACGCCACGCTCGAACGCAACCCGGACGGGCTCGCGGGTGATCTGTCGTTGGCGACTATGATCGGCGCGCGGACACCCGAGATCCATGCGAGCTATCGTTATTGGTCGGACGACCGGATGCTCGATTTCACCCTCGAGTTCGGTGCGGTCGAACCTGCCGCATTTGCTACCCTGACACCCGATTTCGCGCCTCTCGCGGCCGTCGAGGTGCCGATTTCGGGGACCGTGCGGACGCGGATCGACCTGGCGGCCGCCACGACGGAGGGGTTCCGCGTTGATCTCGGCTTTGGCAAGGGATCGCTCAAGAGCGCATTGCTGCCGGAAGGCGCTGTTACTTTGCAGCAGGGCGAGCTGCATGCGGTCTACGCGCCGGAAAGCGGCCAGCTGCGGCTGGCCAAGCTCGATCTCGATCTCGGCGGGGGTGCCGTTCTTGCCGTCAAGGGAAGTCTCGATGCAATCACACCCGAGCTGATCACAGGAACCGATCCGGCGGCCTCCCAGATTCCCGGCAAGCTCGGGATCGTGCTGTCAAATGTTCCGGTGGTAAAATTTCAAAGCCTCTGGCCGCCTGCTTTGAGTCCGGGCGCGCGACGTTGGGTGCTGGCCAACATCCGCGACGGCGTTCTCGACCAGGCCGCGATTCAACTCGATCTCGGGGTCGATCCGGCGGCGCGGTCGGCGGAAATCGTTTCGGCGCGCGGCTCAATGCGCTACCACGATCTGACAATCAGCTATTTCGGCGGGCTCGCGCCGGTGCGAAAGGTGAGCGGCACCGCCACCCTGTCGGACAAGCAAATCGAATTCACGCCCACCGCCGGAATGATCAAATCGGTCCACGTCACCGGAGGGGTGATCCGTATGACCGACCTCGGCGCACCGGTGGAATGGCAAACGATCGACCTCGCCTTGTCGGGACCGATCCGG
>DATNKF010000472.1:0-2579 GCA_035603555.1 Allostellaceae bacterium | reverse complement strand
AGCTCGTCGACCGTGTGATGCAGCCAGGCGTGCCATTCCGCGGGCACCTTGGAACCCTCCGGCTCACCGTTGTAGATGACCCAGCGCTTTTCCCGGCTGGCGCGCCCGCCGCCGCGCCGCAGCGGCTTGGCGCCCTTCTCGCGATAGTAGCGGTTGCCGAAACTGTCGGTGCCGACCAGCTCGCCGCGGAACCAAGTCAATAATCGCGTGCCGAGCGTCATTGGTCCACCCGTGCCTCGTGCCGCTCCCTGAACGCGGAGTATATGGCATCGCCGGCGCACGGTGGTAAAGGGTTGCGTCCTCCCTCAGTGCCTTGCCGCGGTCTCGCCCCCTATATCTTGTGGACGAGTGGCACATCTGACCCTATATTACGTTGTCCTATTGGTTGACCCGCCTTGGGGGAAACGAGGCGGGCGTCACCGCACCTGCAGCGTCGGGGGAAAGAATGCATATCACGCGTCGGTTTACCACGGCCGGTCAGGATCCTTACGCGAGGGTTCCGTTTCGGACGGCGACCAGCGAGATTCGCAATCCCGACGGCTCGCTCGTATTCCAGGCCGAGGGAATCGAGGTTCCCGCGGAGTGGAGCCAGGTCGCCTGCGACATCCTCGCCCAGAAATACTTCCGCAAGGCAGGCGTGCCGGCGCACCTGGCTCCGGTCGTCGAAGAGGGCGTGCCATCCTGGTTATGGCGCCATACTGCCGATAGGGCTGCGCTCACGATTGTGCCCGAAGCGGCCCGTTACGGCGGCGAAACCAGCGCCCGACAGGTCTTCGACCGCATGGCCGGCACCTGGACCTATTGGGGCTGGAAGGGCGGCTATTTCGATGCGGAGGAAGACGCTCGCGCGTTCTTTGACGAGGTCCGGCTGATGTTGGCGCGGCAGATCGGCGCCCCCAACTCGCCGCAATGGTTCAATACTGGGCTCCACTGGGCCTATGGGATCGACGGTCCGGCGCAAGGGCATTACTACGTCGATCACCGAACGGGCGAGCTCTGCCGTTCCGACAGCGCCTATGAGCACCCGCAGCCGCATGCCTGCTTCATTCAGTCGGTCGCCGACGATCTCGTCAACGAAGGCGGGATCATGGATCTCTGGGTGCGCGAGGCGCGCATCTTCAAATACGGCTCGGGCTCGGGATCGAATTTCTCGAAATTGCGCGGCGACGGCGAAAGGCTCTCGGGCGGCGGGCGCTCTTCGGGGTTGATGAGTTTCCTCAGAATCGGCGACCGCGCCGCAGGTGCCATCAAATCCGGCGGCACCACAAGGCGCGCCGCCAAGATGGTGATCGTCGACATCGACCACCCCGACATCGAAGCGTTTATCGACTGGAAGGTGGTCGAGGAGCAGAAGGTCGCCGCCCTCGTCGCCGGCTCCAAGCTCGCCGCCCGGCATCTGAACCTAATCATGGCAGCCTGCCGTGAGTGCACCGATCCGGCGGAGAACCCGGCGCTGAAGCGCGAGATCCGGGCCGCCCGCCGGGCGATGATTCCGGAAAACTACATCCAGCGGGTCATCCAGTTCGCCCGCCAGGGGTATACCGCGATCGATTTCCGCAGCTATGACACGGATTGGGATTCCGAGGCTTATCTGACGGTCGCCGGGCAAAACTCGAACAACTCGGTGAGGGTCTCCAACGACTTCCTCGAGTGCGTCGGCGCTGACGGTCCGTGGAACCTGGTCCGCCGCACCGACGGCAGGATCGCCAAGACATTGCCGGCACGCCAGCTGTGGGACCGCATCGGCCACGCCGCCTGGGCCTCGGCCGATCCCGGGCTGCAGTTCGACACGACGATCAACGAGTGGCACACCTGCCCCGAAAGCGGCCGGATCAACGCGTCCAACCCGTGCTCGGAATACAATTTTCTCGACGACACAGCCTGCAACCTGGCGTCCTTGAACCTGATGGCGTTCCGGGGAGTGGAAAGCGGCTTCGACTTAGCCGGTTTCGAGCATGCCGCGCGGCTGTGGACCATCGTGCTCGAAATTTCGGTGCTGATGGCGCAGTTCCCGTCAAAGGAGATTGCCCGCCGCTCCTATGACTTTCGCACCCTCGGACTTGGATATGCCAATCTTGGCGGGTTGCTGATGTCGATGGGCATCCCGTATGACAGCGCCGCCGGCCGCGCATTCGGCGGTGCTGTTACCGCGCTGATGACCGGGTCGAGTTATGCAACCTCGGCGGAGATGGCGGGCGAGCTCGGCCCCTTCACCGGTCATGCCGAGAATCGCGAGGCGATGATGCGGGTGATCCGCAACCATCGCCGCGCGGCCCATGGCGAGAGTGAACCTGCCCTTGCGAAGGCGGGGGGCTATGAGGGGCTGTCGATCTTGCCGGTGCCGCTCGATGCGGCGAGCTGCCCGGATCCCGAGCTGGTCGCGGCGGCGGGGCGCAGCTGGGACCAGGCATTGGCGCTCGGCGAGAAGCACGGCTTCCGCAACGCCCAGGCGACCGTGCTGGCGCCGACCGGCACGGTCGGGCTGGTCATGGATTGCGACACGACGGGGGTCGAGCCCGATTTCGCGCTGGTCAAATTCAAAAAGCTCGCCGGCGGCGGTTATTTCAAGATCATCAACC
>DATNKF010000471.1:0-3243 GCA_035603555.1 Allostellaceae bacterium | reverse complement strand
ATGTTTGAAATTATGCGCGCTGACGTGAATGGGGATGGCGTTCAAGATATGCTTATACATTGGGGCGCAGGACCGATTGACGGTACACTGCGGATGGGCGACGTAATTGTACTCACTCGTCGATCTCAAGAGGAAATGTTCTCGATAATCAAGCGGGCGCAGGGCGAGACTGCGGGTTAAACGAGTATCTCCGGGCGCCGCGCCACGATCAGCTGCGAATTGGGCAGAAAGCCCATGCGGTTCTTGGCGGCTTCGAGAGAAGCTTGGAGATCCTCGACGGTTTCTAGTGGAAGCGGCTCAAGTCGCGGCATGCTTGCCCTCCTGACGTTCGGGTAATGAAACCGACGGCTTCAGTCGCAGGCGATAGGACACCGCGCCGTAAGTGGCGACACAATAGGGAACCGCGAAAGTCAGGACGATCTTCGTCAGATCGAGATGCGCCCCGCTCAGCAACACGTCGCCCTGGTTGATCAGATTGAGGATCGTCCCGACAATCAATGCCACTGCGAACGATCGCCGGGGGACACCCTCGGACACGCAGTAAGCGCAGATCTTGCGCCATTGCGGCATAAGCATTCCCTCCGCCGAGCCCTCTGCGCATGACCGTAGAGCCGGACAGCCGCCACCGAGCGGTCGGTGGGCACCTGGATCAATTCAGGCGGACATACTCGTAGTCGAAAGGCGCGTTGTTGATGCCGATCTCGGGTGGGGCGATCCAACCCGCCATCTTGCCGGGCTCGATGACGCGCTGCATCAGCCCGCTGACGAATTCTCGGTCCTCAGGCGACGGCAGCCAATCGCGCTGCCGCAGGCGCCACGCCTCGTCGCTGATCAGCCGTCCCTCGGGATCGGTGTGCACTCCGGCCCAGACGCCGAGCGAGCGGTGGAAGCGCGGGCTCGGCAGGTTGAAGCGGAAATCGTTTCCAGCTTCGCCGATGAGCCGGTTCCAGCGCCCGAGGCCAGTGCCGCAATCCCGGATATAGGCGGCGCGCGTGACTTCGTTGATGGCGCTGCGCATCGGCACGTCTTCAGCCGTCACCCCGCCTTGTCCATCCGGCAGCTCGACCCGCAGGCTCTGCTCGGTGGCCAAATGATCGCTGAACCGTGCTTCGTCGGGACGCCCTTTGAGGCCGCTGGCAAAATAGCTCGCGGCGTTGGACGAGATTTCGGCACCGAAGAGATCGAGCGAGGAGCTGAACCAGAAATTGATGTAGCGCTGCAGGGTCGGCAGATCGATCGCGCCGGCGTTGCGCACCGCGGCAGGATCGTCGTTGCCGAGCACCTTCATGACCTCGAGCGTGCGCTTGACGATGCGGGTGATGCCGCTCGCGCCGACGAACATGTGGAAGGCTTCTTCGGTCAGCATGAACCGGCAGGTCCGCGACAGCGGATCGAAGGCGCTCTCGGCGAGGCTCTTGAGCTGAAACCTGCCGTCGCGGTCGGTGAAATAGGTGAACATAAAGAAGCTCAGCCAATCGGCGATCGGCTCGTTGAAGGTGCCGAGGATGCGCGGCTTGTCGGGGTCGCCCGAGTGGCGGGCCAGGAGCTCATCGGCCTCCTCGCGGCCGTCGCGGCCAAAATAGCCGTGGAGCAGATACGCCATCGCCCACAGATGACGGCCTTCCTCGACATTGACCTGGAAGAGGTTGCGCAGATCGTAGAGCGAGGGGCATGTGTGGCCGAGCAGGCGTTGCTGCTCGACCGAGGCCGGCTCGGTGTCGCCCTGGGTGACGATTAGCCGGCGCAAGGCCGAGCGGTGCTCGCCCGGGACCTGCTGCCACACCGGCTCGCCATAGGCGTCGCCAAAGCCGATCTGGCGATCGGGCACCCGATCGGCGAGAAAGATGCCCCACCGGTATTCCGGCATCTTGACCATGCCGTAGTTCGCCCAACCCCCCTCATCGATCGTGGTGGCGGTGCGCAGATAGACCTCGGCGCCGGCAAACGTCGCCGGGCCCATCTCCTTCCACCAGCCGAGAAAGTGCGGCTGCCAGTGCTCGAGTGCGCGCTGCAAGGCGCCGTTCTCGCCGAGGTCGACGTTGTTAGGGATGCGCTCCCGATAGTCGATCGCCATCCTAGTCTCCCATCATTATATGCGTTCCCGGTCGAAGCGGGCCCTGGCGCCGCTGCCGTAGCGTTTCAAGGCACCATTCTCGCCGATCGCGTTGGGCCGCGAAAAGATCCAATTCTGCCACGCCGAAAGCCGCCCGAAGATCTTGGTCGCGACTGTTTCGCCGCCGGCGAAACGCAAATTTGCCTCCATGCCGCTGAGCGCATCGGGCGACAGGCTCACGCGCTCCTCGATCGCGAGGCGAATTTCGTCCTGCCAGTCGAGCTTGTCCGGGGCAAAGGTCACGAGCCCCAGATCGAGCGCTGCAGCCGCATCGAGCCGAGCGCCGACATGCAGCTCCAGCGACGCCGCCGATGCCTCGTCGTTGAAGCGGGTCGCCAGCCGGCTTCGGCCATTCACCATCGAAAGATGAGCGAAGTTGAGCGTCGACAACGCAATGCGCGGGCCTTCGGCGGCCATGTAGCTGCGGTCGGCAGCGAGCGCCAGTTCAAACAGCAACCCGGCAAAGCACGACCCCGCATCGATCACGGCAAAGAGACTGCGTGAGGAAACGTCGAAGCGCTGCAAGGTGCGGCGCAAGAGGCCAAGCGTCTCGCGCACGAACCAGTGGTCGCGATGGGCGAGCATCGCCGCGTCACAAGCCAGCACCGCGTCGAGCTCCCCCGAGGTCTTGAGCAGCCAAGTCCCGATCGCGTGATGGTTGGCGCGCAGCATCAACAGCGCGTCGTCCAATTCGCGTGCCATCGCCAGCGGCCACCATCGCGCACCGGCCGCAATGATATCGGCGAGGGCGCCGGGCACCACCCCGCCGCGCGGTCCGCTGATAGTTAAGGTTGCGGTACCGTCTTCGGGCGCCAGCTCGACCTCGACCCAGCGGTAACGGTAGCCATGGTCGCGAATGCTGCGTTCGAGCGGCCCGAGCGGGATGCCTTCGGCATCTGCCGGGCGGTCGCTCTCCGCCGCCAGCGCGCGGGCGCGCTCTGCAACGAGCCCCTGGAACCCGGCCGGCGGTGCTACCCGATCCACCAGCTTCCAGGTTTTTGCGCGATCGGCCCGCACCCCTTCGGCGGTGGTGCAGAAGACATCGGCGAGGTCGCGCCGGACCTTGCGCTTGTCGACCAGCCGGGTCAGGCCGCCGGTGCCGGGCAGGACACCGAGCAGCGCCACCTCGG
>DATNKF010000470.1:0-5125 GCA_035603555.1 Allostellaceae bacterium | reverse complement strand
CCCTCGATCGTCAGCGCGTCGTCGATCTGGAAACGATGACCGATGTTCCTGCGGATGGCAGCACGATGGGCGAGCTGGTATTGCGCAGCAACACCCTGATGAGGGGATATCTCAAGAACCCGGCGGCGACCGAGGCGGCCTTTGGGGATGGCTGGTTTCATACCGGCGATCTCGGAGTCCGCCATCCCGACGGCTATGTCGAGATCAAAGACCGGTCGAAGGACATCATCATCTCGGGCGGCGAAAACATCTCGTCGCTCGAGGTCGAGGACACGCTATATCGCCATCCGCAAATCCTCGAGGCGGCGGTGGTTGCCAAACCCGACCCCCTCTGGGGCGAGACCCCGTGCGCTTTCGTGACGCTCAAGCCGGATGCCGGTTTGCTCTCGGCTGCGGATATAATCGCGTGGTGCCGTGCCAACCTCGCGCATTACAAAGTGCCGCGAGCCGTGGTCTTCGGGATATTGCCGAAGACCTCGACGGGAAAGATCCAGAAATTCGAGTTGCGCGAGCGCGCCAAGGAACTCCGGTGAACGAGCTTCCGAGCTTCGATCTGCAGGGCCAGGTAGCGCTCGTCACCGGGGCCTCGAGCGGGATCGGCTGCCATCTCGCCGAGCTGCTAGCCGCCGCCGGCGCCAAGGTGGCGCTTGCTGCGCGGCGGGCCGATCGCCTGGCCGAAGCGGCCCGCGAAATCGAGGCGGCAGGAGGGCGGTGCCTGCCGATCGCCCTTGACGTGACCCGGTCAGACAGTGTCGCCGCCGCTGTCGCCGCCGCCGAGACCGGTCTCGGGCCCTTGACGATCCTCGTCAACAATGCCGGTGTCACCGTGGCCAAACCGGTGCTGCAGCATACCGAGGAGGAGTGGGATTACGTTCTCGACACCAATCTCAAGGGCGCCTGGCTGATGGCGCGCGAATTCGCCCAGCACCTCGTGGATCGCGGGCGGCCGGGCCGGATCGTCAACATCGCTTCGGTTCTGGGGGTGCGCACGATCGCGTGGGTGCCGAGCTACAGCGCGGCCAAAGCCGGGCTGATCCACCTGACGCACGTCTTGGCGATGGAATTGGCGCGCCACGGGATCCTCGTCAATGCGATTGCGCCCGGCTATGTCGAGACCGACTTCAACCGCGATTTCCTGCGCAGCGAGGCCGGCAAGAAACTAGAAGCGCGCATTCCGCTGCGGCGGGTCGGTCGGCCGGACGACCTCGACGGTGCCATGCTGCTCCTCGCCTCGCCAGCGGGGGCCTACATCACCGGTGCGGTGATCGCCGTCGATGGCGGGCACGGCGTCGCTCCGATCTGATGCGCGAAATCCGAAATACTCGGCCGCCGACGGCTTCTGGTAGCCTCGCGGTTTGCGTCGGGAGAGTAAACCGTGTCCCAATCGCGCGTCCGGCAAGCAATTGATGCCTTTGCCAAAGGCGAGATCGTCGTGGTCACCGACGATGACGACCGCGAGAACGAGGGCGATTTGATCCTCGCCGCGGCGCACACGACGCCGGAGAAGATGGCCTTCATTGTCCGCCATACCGCCGGCATCGTCTGTGCACCGCTGACCGGAGAGATCGCGCGGCGCCTCGAGCTGTCGCCGATGGTCGCCGACAGCGAAGCGATCCATGGCACCGCGTTCACTGTTTCGGTCGATTATCGGCACGGCACGACGACCGGGATTTCGGCCGATGACCGCACCGCAACGATCCGCAATCTCGCCAACGGCAATGCCGGCCGGTCGGATTTTGTCCGGCCCGGTCACATCTTCCCGTTGATCGCCAAAGATGGCGGAGTGCTGATGCGCTCCGGCCACACCGAGGCGGCCATCGATCTCTGTCGGCTTGCCGACATCGAGCCCGTGGCGGCGATCTGCGAGCTGGTCAACGACGACGGCACGGTAATGCGCGGGCCACAAGTGTCGGATTTCGCCAAGCGGCACGGGCTGAAGCGCATGTCGGTCGCCGACCTGATCGCCTACCGGCAGGCGCGTGAAAAGCTGGTGACTCGAGTGACCGAGTTTACGGTTGCCAGCGAAATCGGCGAACTGGTGGGCTATGCCTATGTGACGCCGTTCGACAAGGTGCATCACTACGCCTTCGTCTATGGAACGATCGGCGAAGGCACGAATGTGCCGACGCGGCTCCATCGCGCCAACGTGCTCGAAGACGTGTTCGGCGGCGCCAAGCCGATCCATGCTGCTCTGAGCCGCTTCAAAGAAGCCGGACAGGGGGTCCTCGTCTACTTGCGCGATGGCACTTCGGGGGTCCCGGCCTCGATGATCGGCGAAGAGGTCACCAGCTCCGAGCGCGAGCGCAACGTCCAGTGGCGTGAAGTGGGGCTCGGAGCGCAGATCCTGCGCGACCTCAGAATCTCGTCGATCCAGCTCCTGGCGACGCGCTCGCGCACTTATGTCGGGCTCGCCGGATTTGGCATCAAGATTACCGAAACCGAACCGCTCGAGGGCGATTAGAACGCCCCTGATGCCCGCTCGGGCCAAGCTGCATTACGGCTGGGTCGTCGTTGCGGTCACCTTCACCGCGTTGCTGGTCTCGGCCGGCATTCGCGCCGCACCTGGCGTGCTGATCGTGCCGCTGGAGAACGAATTCCACTGGTCGCGCGCAACAATCTCTTTCGCTATCGGGATCAACATCCTGCTGACCGGTTTGGTCGGCCCTTTTGCTGCGGCGGTAATGGATCGCTTTGGCGTGCGCCGAACGATGGCGTTGGCGTTGGCGCTGACTGCAGCCGGTGTCGCGCTGACCCCGATGATGCGCCAATCCTGGCAGCTCGTCCTGCTCTGGGGCGTGGTTGTCGGCACCGGCTGCGGGGTCATCGGCAGTTTCCTTGCCGCCTATATCCCGGCGCGCTGGTTCCGCTCCCGTCAAGGGCTCGTCGTCGGCCTGCTGATGGCCTCCAATGCTGCGGGCCAACTCATCTTCCTGCCGACGATGGCGAGCCTAGCCGCGCTCGCAGGCTGGCGAGTGATGTCGCTCGCGCTCGCCGGTACGGCTCTCGCTTTCGTCCCGCTGGTCGCCTGGCTGATGCGCGACCGGCCGGAGGATCTCGGCTTGGCGCCCTACGGCGCCGGCTCGGATGGCACCGTCCACAGCGCACCGCCTCTCGACGGCAATCCGATGACCGTCGCTTTCGGGGCGCTGGCTGCGGGGGCGCGATCGCGCGATTTCTGGCTGATCGCCGGCAGCTACTTTATCTGCGGGGCGTCGACCAACGGGCTGATCAGCACGCACCTGATCCCGGCCTGCGTCGATCATGGTCTGACCGAGATCACCGGGGCCGGGCTCCTCGCCGCAACCGGCGTGTTCAGCTTTATCGGCGGAACATTGTCGGGCTGGCTCAGCGACCGGTGGGACAATCGTCTGCTGCTCGCCTGGTATTACGGGCTGCGCGGTCTGTCCTTGCTCTATTTGCCCTTCGCATTCGACATGTCGGTCTACGGCCTCTCGCTGTTCAGCGTGTTCTACGGGCTCGACTGGATCGCCGGCGTGCCGCCGACGGTGCGGCTCCTCACCCGCGTCGTCGGCACCGAGCGGGCCGGGATCATGGTCGCCTGGATCACCGTCATCCACCAGCTGGGTGGTGCCGCCGCTGCCTATCTGGGGGGCGTGCTGCGGATATCCTTCGGCAGCTATCTGGAGGCATTTCTCTTGGCCGGCCTCTTGTGCATCGGCGCCGCGGCGATGGCGCTCTTGATCGGTGTCGGCCGCCGTGGCGCCCGACCCCAACCGGCCGCCCTGCCGGCGCAATGACCGCCTCGCCGGGGGCGAGCCCGGCGGCGCTGCCGAGGCGGCCGAGGCCGTGCTATCCTGACTGCTCACCGAGAATGGGGGTCTGCGATGCGCCTCGGCTTTGTCGGCACCGGTACGATGGGCGCCCCGATGGCCGCGTGTCTGATCGACGCCGGCCATGAACTCGCCGTCTATGATTTGCGGGCCGCAGCGACGGCCGCCCTCGCCGCACGTGGCGCCCAGGTGGCCGAGAGCCCGGCCGCGGCTGCCCGCAACAGCGAGGCGGTGTTCACCTCGCTGCCCGGGCCGCGCGAGGTGGAGTCCACCGCACTCGATCCCGCGACCGGCATCCTGGCGGGCCTGTCGGCGGGTGGTGCGTTTATCGACATGACGACGAACGCCCCCGCGATGGCGCGCCGTCTCGCCGAGGCGTGTGATGCCAGGGGCGTCGAGATGCTCGACGCGCCGGTCAGCGGACGCCCGCCGACGATGACGGTGATGGTGGGCGGCCCTGCACCGGTCTTCGCCAAATATCGTCCGCTCTTCGAGGCGATGGCCGGCAACATCTTCCATGTCGGAGAAGCGGGAGCCGGCTGCACCGCCAAGCTCGTCACCCAGTATCTCGGCTACACCAACTTCGTCGCCGCCCTCGAAGGTATGCTGATCGGCGCCAAGGCCGGGATCGACCTCGGCGTTCTCGCCCGCATCGTCCCGTTGAGCGCCGGCGCCAGCCGGACCTTCGACAATATTCCGCGCTCGGTGTTGAGCGGTGCTTTCACCGCCGGCGGCACCCTCGACATCGTCGCCAAGGACTTGCAGCTCGCCTGCGATCTGGCGCGCGAGGTCGCCGCACCCGCCCATCTCGGCCTCCTCGCCCACGACGTGCTGAGCCGCGCCCAAGCGCAAGGCTGGGGGCAACAGGGCTTCCCGGTTGCCGCAAAGATCCTCGAAGCGATGGCCGGCTGTGAGCTGCGCGCACCGCCGATCGACGACGCGGCGAGCTACCAGGCGGAAGACCCGCGGCGCACGGGGAGCCGCTAAGATTCCGTGGTCGCCTGGGGCTCCTCGCAATGACGGGAAATCTCTCGATGCCCCTGGGCCGGTCGGCCGGCTGCAATCATGAATTGAATCCATTATTGCACGCCCCGCCATCTGCAGCGAATCTGCAGCGAAATTTCCCCTATGGGTTGTAGAACCGCCCCGAACCGGCACCGTTCATGCCGGTTTCGGCACCCGGGTGGTCGGAGCGGTCGGCCTCGACCAGCTGCAAACGCCGCTCGAAGTCGCTGGTCTCGATCGCCCGGACAAAGGTGTCGACCACCGCCGCGATCGTCGCGGTACGGCGCCAGAATGCGTTCGATGCAGACCCGCATGGCGGTCGGGTCGTC
>DATNKF010000469.1:0-7675 GCA_035603555.1 Allostellaceae bacterium | reverse complement strand
GACCGGACCTTCGCGCACGACCCGGCCGGCGGCGGCAAGATCGGCAAGCGCCGCTTCTAATGCCGCCTCCGGAGCCTGCCCCCGCAACTGTCCGAGCAATGCCGGCCGAGCGGGGCCCAGGGTGTCCGGGTGCGCCTGGTGGTACGTCGCGAGAGCAGCGACGATTTCGGCGCACAGAGCGTCCAAGCGCTCGCGGGTAACCGCTACACCCGCGCGGGCCGGCCCAACGCGGAGAAATCCGCCGGCCTCGGTAATGGCGTCGAGTTCGGCCGGCGCAAGGTTGCGCACCAGCGCGAAATGCGACAGATCGACGAGGCCGCCGGCCTCCAGCAGGCTGATCAACGCTCGGCCCGGATCGGATTCGGCAGCTGCGGCGAGGACAGCGAGACGAGCCGGCAATCGGCGGCCGCGCCGCGGCGGGAACGGGTCGACCACCCGTCCGCCGGCGAGGGTGTGGCGAGCGCCGTGGTCGCGCAGCACCGCGCGATCGCCGTAGAGCGCGCCGATCGAACCTGCAAAATCGATCTGGACGTAGCCGGTTTCGCCCGGCGCCAGCGATCGTCCGGCAAGCAACGCGACCCGGCCGACGACATCCGCCGTGCCGAGATGAAGATGCACCGGCAGCCCATCGCGCAACGGCGCCTCGGCATATCGCGACACGCGCACCTGGAGATCGAGGCGCCGCGCCGGCGCGTGCCGCTCCGGCGCCAGGATCCAGTCCCCTCGCCCCGGCTCGCCGCCATCGGGAAACGACCCGGCGATGTTGACGGCGCAGCGCTCGCCGGCAACGACAGTCTCGGTCGGCCGGTTTTGCGAATGAAGCCCGCGAACACGCACGGCGATCCCGCACGGGCTGATGGCAAGCCGGTCGCCTGCCGTGACGCTGCCTGCGGCCACCGTGCCGGTCACGACGAGACCGATCCCCGGCAGGGTGAAGGCTCGGTCGATCGGCATACGGAACAAACCCAACGCCGGGACGGCCGCGCGTTTGCGCTTGGCGGTGCGGACGCTCTCTTCGAGATGCCGAGTCAATGCCTCGACCCCCTCGGCGCTGCGGCTCGACACCGCGAAGACCGGGCTCCCGGTATATCCCGCAGCAGCGAGGAGCGCCCGCAACTCTGCGACGACCGCCTCGGTGCGCTCGCGATCGACCCTGTCGATCTTGGTCACGACGCCGGTGACTTGGGGAACCTCGATCAGTTCGAGGATGTCGAGATGCTCCAACGTCTGCGGACGCGGCCCGTTATCGGCGGCTACGACCAGCAGCACCCGGTCGATCGACAGCACGCCGGCGAGCATGTTGGGCAGGAAGCGCTCGTGCCCAGGGACATCGACAAAGCCGATTTCGGTGCCGCCCGCCAGGGTCGCGTAGGCAAAGCCGAGGTCGATCGTCAGCCCACGGCGCTGTTCCTCCGGCAGGCGATCGGCATTGACCCCGGTCAGCGCTTGCACCAGCGCCGTCTTGCCGTGATCGATATGGCCCGCGGTCGCCAGGATCACGGTTTGGTGGCGGCGAGCGCTGGGAGCTGGCCGAGGAAGGCAGCCTCGTCCTCGAGACAGCGCAGGTCGAGCAATACGCACCCGCCCTCGATGCGGCCGATGACCGGTATCGGCAGCCTGCGGAGCGCATGGGACAGCACCTCGACTGCAGTGCCGGATCCAGTTTTCGGCCGCAGCGCGAGCGCGGTGCTCGGCAGAAGCGACACCGGTAATGCGCCGCTGCCGATCTGGCTGCGCGTCTCGACCAGGCTGACCTGGGCCATGTCGGCGAATGCCTGCTGGACGTCGGCCAGCAGGCGTTGACCCGACGCCGCGATTTCCTCCGGTGGGCGAATGAGCAATCGCAGCGTCGGCAGGCGCTCAGTCAGGCGATCAGGATCGGCATAGAGGCGCAACACCGCTTCGAGCGCCGCAAGACGGATCTTGTCGAGACGCAATGCCCGCTTCAGTGGGTTGCGGGCGAGCCGCGTGATCAGATCTGCGCGGCCGACGACGAGTCCCGCCTGCGGGCCGCCGAGCAATTTGTCGCCGCTGAAGGTAACAAGAGCGGCTCCTTGCGCCAGCGCCTCTGCCGCGGTCGGCTCGTGCGGCAGGCCCCAGCGGCCGAGATCGACGAGCGACCCACTGCCGAGATCCTCAACAAAGGGTATTTCATGTTCGCGAGCAAGCGCAGCGAGCTTTGCCGCTGGTGCCGCGGCGGTAAATCCCTGGATCGTATAGTTGCTGGTGTGCGCCTTGAGGATCAGACCGGTCCGAGGTCCGATCGCTGCCGCAAAATCGGCGAGGTGGGTGCGGTTGGTCGTGCCGACCTCGCGCAGCCGAGTGCCGGCGCGCGCCATGATGTCGGGCAATCGAAAAGAGCCGCCGATCTCGATCAGCTCGCCGCGCGACACGATCGTCTCGCGCCCTTCGGCCAATGTATTGAGGGCCAGCACCAATGCCCCGGCATTGTTGTTGACCGCCAGTGCCGCCTCGGCCCCGGTCAGGCGGGTCAGCCAGCCTGCGATATGGTCGTCGCGCTCGCCGCGGCGGCCGCTCTCAAGGTCGTATTCGAGCGTTGTCGGGTCGCGCATCGCTGAGGTGGCGGCGGCAATCGCCTCTTCCGGCAGCGACGCGCGGCCGAGATTGGTGTGCAGCACGGTGCCGGTCAGATTGAAGACGCGGCGCTGCGAGGGCTGCATGGTGCGGGCGAGCCACGCGGCGCTCGCTTCGGCGATCGCCACAGCAGAAGCCGACGCGTCGCCGCGGCGTCTTTCGTCCAGCGCCACTCGAACCGCGCCGAGGACCATCGGCCGGCCATAGCGGGCGACCAGCGCCTCGCCTTCGGCCGATCGCAGAACGCGATCAACCGCCGGCAGCGCGGCCCGACGCTCCGTCACGACGCGACGACAGTCTGGCGGGGCGCCGCGGCCGCGGCCGCGCCCGGCTCGATCTCGATTCTCGGCTTGCCGCCGCCCGCCTGGGTGACAAACCCGATCTCGGCCGCGCGGTAGTCGAGGCCGCGCAACTGAGCAACGCAAGCGGCCGCACCCTCGGCGGGAATGCCGGCGAGCAGGCCGCCAGCCGTCTGCGGATCGATCAGCAACGCCGCGATCGGATCCGCCAGGCATGGCGCGCCGTGGCCGAGGGCAGTCATCGCGGCGACATTATCGGCATGAAGCGAGCTGGTGATGCCGTGGCCCAGCAGCGATACAGCGCCGTCGAGTGCCGGTATCGCGTCCGGGTCGAGCACCGCATTCATATTCGAGGCGCGCAGCATTTCGAGGAGATGGCCCAACAAGCCGAACCCGGTCACATCAGTGCACGCGGTCGCCCGATGCGCGAGCAAGCAAGAGGCGGCGGGCCCAGCAGACTGCATCATCATCGCGAGCGCACCCTCCACGATCCGCCCCGGTGCAAGGCCGCGCGCGTCGGCGGCGAGGATCACGCCAGTGCCGAGCGGCTTGGTCAGGATCAGGCGATCGCCGGGACGCAGCCCACTCTTGCGCAGCAGTTTTCCGGGACGCGGCCGCCCGGTCACGGCAAAGCCGAGCGCCAGCTCGGCGCCTTCCGCGCTGTGCCCGCCGACGAGCACCGCCCCCGCAGCTTCGAGCACGTCGAGCCCGCCGCGCAGCATATGATGGAGGTCATGCTCAACGATCGGCGGGCGCGCCGGGGGCAGCGTGGCGATAGCCAGTGCGGTTTCGGGCATGCCGCCCATCGCGTAGACGTCGCCGAGCGCATGGGTGGCGGCGATGCGCCCGAACAGATAGGGGTCGTCGACCATGGCGCGGAAGAAGTCGACGGTCTGCAGCAGTGGCGGTGCTCCGGGAAACGAGATCAGCGCGGCATCGTCCGGACAATCGAGGCCAATCATCACCACGTCGCTCACGGCGGGCTGCAACCGCTGCATGACCCGCGCAAGCACCGCGGCCGGCACCTTCGCGGCGCAGCCGCCACAGCGCATCGGGTCTTCGGTTTCGTCCGTGGCCATTTCCGGCAATTCGCGGTAGCGGCGCATCCAGCGGCGATCGATCCAGTCCTTGAGCCGCCACAACCAGGCGCCGTAGGCGGCGAGAGGCCCGCGCGAGGCGATGGCATGCCCGTCTCCGGTGCCGATCAGCGCCAGCCCGCGCCGCTGCGGCACCGCCCGCCGCAGTCGTTTGCCAGCGAGCGCCCGCTGTAAATTCGCGGCGAGCGGCGGGCCCTGGCGCACCGCATACACGCCGGCCTTCTCGCGCGGATGGGCGATCATCGTCGCAACGTCGCCGGCGGCGAAGATCCGCGGATCAGCGGTCGATCGGAGGGTTTCGTCGATGGCGATGAAACCGCCGGCGGTGAGCGGCAGCCCGGTCTCTGCGAGCCAAGCGGCGGCACCCGCCTCGGTCACCCACAGCGCCTCGTCGAAGGCGATCCGCTTGGCGTCCGCGCAGATCAGCGAACCGCGCTCGACACGAACGATCTCGCGGTCGGTCAGCAGGGCGATGCCGCGCTCGGCAAAGATCTCCTCAAAGAGCCGGCGGACGCGCCGATTGTGTGACGGCAGCAGCCGGTCCCGCGTCACCAGTGTCACCTCGACGGCAGGCCCGCGTAGCGCGACGAGCCGATGTTGCGCCGAAAGCGCCAGCTCGACACCGCCGGCGCCGCCGCCAACCACCGCGAGCCGCAGCCTCGGCATTTCGGCCGCACGGGCGAGCAACGCCTCCCAGCGCGCCGCGAAACAGGCGATCGGCTTAACCGCGATCGCATATGCCGCGGCGCCCGGGACATCGTTGGTCCGCGGCGCCGAGCCGATATCGATCGACAAGATATCCCAGCGGATCGGCGGGTGAGCGCGGCACAATACCGAATGCCCGCCGCGGTCGAGACCGATCGCCTCGTCGCGGATCAAGCGCGCGCCGGCAAAGCGCGCAAGCCGTCCGAGATCGATGTGGCATTCCTCAAAGGTATAATGCCCGGCAACATAACCCGGCAGCATGCCCGAATAGGGCGTCTCGACGTCGCGGGCGATGAGGGTGACCCGGACGCCGGGCATCGGCCGCATGGCAAAGCTCTTCAGCACATGGACATGGGCATGCCCGCCGCCGACGAGAACGAGGTCCTGAGCGATCGCCGCACGCTGCTGCATCGCCGCCACTATGCCCGAGCGCCCGCTCGATGACGAGGGGAGCCGCAAGCCGGCTGCGGTCGGAATTCCCTGACAGCAGGGAGAAAACGCGTTCCAGCGTCAGAAAATCGGCCCATCTGAGCCGAAAATCTATGTGTTATCAATAACTTGAGTGCGATTCTGCGAGCCGGCCGGCAGGGGAATTCTGCGCAGGTCTGAGGGAGCAAACGAGTTCGGCAGGGAGTTGGCAGCGGCACGCGGCCACATCGACGCGGGATTGATAAATCGGCATGTGATCGGGTCCTACATATTGATAGAATCGCATGAAGCCTTATATAGGGTCAGACCCGCCTTCAACAAGTCGCAAAGACGAGACCGGAGGAGCGTGGGCGCGGACCCGCCCCGCCGTTATCTTCGCGGTTCGGCGCCCGCTGGTGATGACCAGGCAACGAGTGCTCGCCGGCACGGCTGCGACCGCCGACCTCGGCGCATTCCCGGTCTGGCGATGGCCCGATCAGCGGCGGGTCGGCGTCTCGACCGGATGGCGCGGCGACCGCCGCCGGCGGGTCGGGAGGTCCAGGTCCCTGGGTGTCTCTCCAATGTCGCAACGCGCTGCTTGAGCTGGTCGAGACCGGCAAGCGCGATTGCCGCAACACCGCCGATGATCGCCGCGATCGGCCCAAAGGACACCGCTGCGTCCTGCACCTGCATTGCTGAGCCGATCAGGATGGCCGCGATCCCACCGACAGCCGTTAACGTTTGCTTATCCCTCTGCATGACCGAATCTTTGCCGGTCTTGCTTAAAATTCAGTTGCTGCGCCCTCTGTGCCACCTCGCCGGGCGTTGGGGAGGCGATGACCTATCTCGACGAGGTGCGCTTGATGGCCTTGTAGAAGAAATATTCGGCTGTGTAAGGCACCAATGCGATCGCGCCGACGGTACAGGGGGTCGTGGGCGCGAGCCCTCCAACGGTGTTCAGCCGCTGGATGTAAGTAGTCTCCGACAGCTCGTCGCCGCCGGTTGGTCCGTCTTGGGCTCCAACCACCTGCAGCAAGTACCAGGGAATCGCACCCGGCTCGACGGAGACGGAGGCAATGGTCCTGGCCCAGACCTTGCTCGTATCCTCCGAGTCCTGCCACGTGGCGCGGGGCAGGCCATTCTCAAACGGATTGGGGGCCTGCTCAAACGGGTTGGGGCTGAGGAAGTGGGTGATGATTTGCTCATCATGCTCGTTGAACAAGGTGGCCTGCGGCCCGAAGAATGCCCACCCTGTGGGCAGGCAGATGTAGTCCTGGGTGCCGATGGCGTCGCCTTCGCGGAACGCCTTGTTCCCGTCTGGCACCCGAAGGACGTCAGGAATGTTGGGGGGCACGGGTGGCCGTTTGGGATCGTCGGCATGGGCCGGCGGCGGGTGCGACGCCGTGAATGCCACGGCGAGCGCAGCGAGGCACATCGTGAGTGGGACACGAGGCGCTAACCGAGGGGTCTCAGCATCGCTGTGCTTCATGTCAGGCTCCTTTCGTGCCCGATCTGCGGCCTTGTCGTCCCCCCCGACCGAAAAGTATGGCGGGTAGTTAGCGCGGTCAGGCGGCTCGACGCAAAGTCAGGTGGCGCCACACATCACTGAGCCCCGCCGCCAGCGCTTCGATGTCGCTGTGCAGCGGGGTCGGGGTCAGCCGCAGGCGCTCAGTGCCGCGCGGCACAGTCGGGTAGTTGATCGGCTGCACGTAGATCCGGTGGCGCTGCAGCAGCTCATCGCAGGCGGCTTTGCAGAGGCCGGGGTCGCCGACCATCACCGGCACGATATGGCTCGCTGACGGCATTACCGGCAGGCCCGCTTCGATGAGGCGACGTTTCAACGCCGCGGCGCGCTCCTGATGGCGATCGCGCTCGACCTGGCTCTGTTTGAGATGCCGTATGGCGGCGAGCGCACCGGCCGCCAGCGCCGGCGGCAATGACGTCGTGAAGATGAAACCCGGCGCATGGCTGCGCAGAAAATCAATAAGCGTCGCCGAGCCGGCGACATAGCCGCCGATCGTGCCGAACGCCTTGCCGAGGGTGCCCTGGATCACACTCGGGCGATGCATGACCCCGTCGCGCTCGGCGATCCCGCCGCCGCGCGGCCCGTAAAGACCGACCGCATGCACCTCGTCGAGATAGGTCATCGCGCCGAAGCGATCGGCGACGTCGCACAATTCGCCGATCGGCGCGATGTCGCCATCCATCGAATAGACCGACTCGAAGCAGACGAGCTTCGGCCGGGCGGGGGGCACGCGATTGAGCAGGCGGGCGAGATCAGTGGGGTCGTTGTGGCGGAAGATGTGCTTCTCGGCGCGGCTGTTGCGGATGCCGGCGATCATCGAGGCGTGATTGTTGGCGTCGGAAAACACGACCATGCCCGGCAATTCGCGCGCCAAGGTCGACAATGCCGCGTCGTTGGCGACATAGCCCGAGGTGAAGACGAGTGCCGCCTCGCGGCCGTGCAGATCGACAAGCTCGCGCTCGAGCAGCAGATGCACATGGCTGTTGCCGGAAATGTTGCGCGTGCCGCCGGCCCCCGCGCCGACGGCGCGCAGCGCCTCCTGCATC
>DATNKF010000468.1:0-2515 GCA_035603555.1 Allostellaceae bacterium | reverse complement strand
AGGCCAGTACTCGTTACGGCTGCTTCCTTCCGGACCTGACCGGGTTGGCGAGAGGCCTGTCCGCCGCCGGACTCCCGAGGTCACTATATCAGCTGTTGGCGACTGCGGGGCAACCGTCCCCTCGCGCGGCCGATTTTTTGCCCCCACTGCGATGAGCGACGGACTGCCAAGGAGATAGCGCCTCAAGGGCGCGTTTTCGTGTAGACTACAACATGGCCGATTCAACGAGCGGGCAACGCGTCCACGGCTATTGCGGTCTCTGCATCGCCCGATGCGGCTGCGTCGCGGTGGTCGAGGACGGCCGCTTCACCCGGCTCGAACCCGATCCCGCGCATCCGACTGGCCAGGCGCTCTGCGCCAAGGGCCGGGCAGCACCCGAACTCGTCTATCATTTTGAGAGGCTGACCCATCCGCTGCGCCGCACCCGCCCCAAGGGTGACCCCAACCCCGGCTGGGAGCGGATCGGCTGGGACGAGGCATTGAACCTGACTATCGCCGCGATGCGCCGGGCCGCCGAACGCCACGGACCGGAGGCGGTCGCCTTCACCCTGTCTTCGCCCTCCACCACGGCGATCGCGGATTCCTCCGGTTTCATTCGTCGGCTGGCGAACGCCTTCGGCACCCCGAACGCGGCGATCACCCTCGATGTCTGCGGCTGGGGCCGCGCCTTTGCCACCCGCTACACCTACGGCGTCGGCAGCGTCGGCACAGGCGCCGGTGGCGGTGCCATGCCGGACATCGAGAACAGCGGCGTTCTGATCCTGTGGGGCTACAACCCCAGCAACACCCGCCTCACCCATGCAACCGCGGTCGTCAAAGCGCTGAAGCGCGGCATGCGGCTGATCGTGATCGATCCGCGCCATGCGGGCCTCGCCAACAAGGCTGATCTCTGGTTCAGAGTGCGCCCCGGGACCGACGGCGCCCTCGCCCTCGGCCTCGCCCATCTGATGATCGAGCGCGGGTGGTACGACCGCGACTTCATCCGTCGCTGGAGTGACGGGCCGATGCTGGTGCGCGCCGATACGGGCCGCCTTCTGACCGAACGCGATCTCGCGGCGGGCAGCGATGCGGGCCGCGCCCTTGCCTGGGACAGCACGGCAGCACGGCTGGTGCCGTATGACGCCGCCCTTGGCAAATACGCAGGCGACGAAACGAGCCTCGCGCTCGAAGGGGAGTATTCGGTCGCTACACCAGAGGGCGAGGTGATCTGCCATCCGGTCTTTGAGCTTTACGCGCGGCTCTGCCGGCATTACCCGCCCGAAGCCGTCGAGGCGATCTGCCGGGTCCCCCGCGCCCAGATCGAGGAAGCCGCCCGGCTGATCTGGCACGCGCGTCCGGTATCGTATTATGCCTGGAGCGGCCACGAGCAGCACGCCAACGTCACCCACACGGCGCGCGCGATGTCGCTGCTCTACGCGCTGACCGGCTGCTTCGATATGCCCGGCGGCAATGTACTGTTCCCAGCCCCGCCCGCCGCGCCGATCACCGGCGAAGACCTGCCCTCGGCGAAAGGGATGGCCCCGACCTTGGGCCTCGCCGAGCACCCGCTCGGGCCGGCGCGTTGGGGCTATTTCCTCACCCGCGATCTCTACCGGGCCATTTTGGAGGGAAAGCCCTACCCGGTGCGCGCCGTGATCGCCTTCGGTGCAAACATGCTGTTGGCCCATGCCGACGGCCGACATGGTCGCGAGGCTCTGCGCGCGCTCGAATTTTACGCGCACGCCGATCTCTTCATGAACCCGACCGCCGAACTCGCCGATGTGGTCCTGCCCGTGGCGTCGTCCTTTGAGCGGGAGGCGCTGAAAATCGGTTTCGAGATCAGCGAGGAGGCGCAATCGCTGATTCAGTTCCGACCGGCGGTGGTTCCGCCGCCCGGCGACGCCCGCCCGGATACCGACATCATCTTCGACCTCGCCGCCCGCCTGGGTCTCGCCGAGCAGTTCTGGAATGGCGACATCGAAGCCGCCTATCGCCGCCAGCTCGGCCCCACCGGCGTCACGCTCGAAGAGTTGCGGGCCGCCCCCGGCGGTGTGCGGGTCCCGTTGCAAACCCGCCATGCCAAGCATGCCGAACCGGATGCGAACGGCGCACCGCGCGGCTTCGCCACGCCGTCGCGCAAGGTCGAGTTTTATTCGCAGACCTTCCTCGATCACGGCTACGCGCCATTGCCCGATTTCCAGGAGCCGCAGATGGGCCCGGTGGTGCGACCCGACCTGGCTGCGCGCTTTCCGTTGATCCTGACCAGCGCGAAGCCGACATTGTTCTGCCAAACCCAGCACCGGGCACTGCCCAGCCTGCGCAAGCGCGCCCCGCATCCCGAAGTAGAGCTTCATCCGACGGCAGCGCAGGCGCGCGGTGTGGCTAATGGTGACTGGGTGTCGATCGAAACCCCGGAGGGGAGGATTCGTGCCCGCGCCCGGTTCAACAACAGCCTCGATCCCCTTGTGGTTGTCGGTGAGCACGGCTGGTGGCAGGCCTGCGCCGAGCTCGGTGCGCCGGGCTATGACCCGTTCGG
>DATNKF010000467.1:0-10052 GCA_035603555.1 Allostellaceae bacterium | reverse complement strand
TGCCCGATCCCGTCGTGCTCACCCGGTTGCCAGCCCCGGACATTCCATATCTCGCTGGGCTCAATGACGCGCAGCGCCGCGCCGTCGAGGCGGTCGACGGCCCGGTGCTGGTGCTCGCCGGCGCCGGCACCGGCAAGACGCGCGTTCTGACCACCCGCCTCGCCTACATTCTTGCGAGCGGTCGCGCGCTGCCGGCCGAGCTTCTCGCCGTGACCTTCACCAACAAGGCGGCGCGCGAGATGCGCGAACGCCTCGAGGCGATGATCGGCCGCGCCGCCGAGGGGGTGTGGCTCGGCACCTTTCACGCGATCGCCTCACGCATCCTGCGCCGGCACGCGGAAGCGGTCGGTCTAAAGTCGAGCTTCACTATTCTCGATACCGACGACCAGATTCGCCTCTTGAAGCAGATCCTCGCCGCCGAGAACATCGACGAGCGGCGCTGGCCGGCACGGCTGCTGCTCGCGATGATCCAGCGCTGGAAGGACCGCGGTCTCGGCCCCGAAAAAGTCCCCCGTGCCGATGCCGGCGACTTCGCCCGCGGCCGGGCGATCGACCTCTACCGGCAATATCAAGAACGGCTGACGACGGTAAATGCCGTCGATTTCGGCGACCTGCTGCTCCACAATTTGACCCTTCTCACCGGAAATCCCGGCATCCTCGCCGATTACCAACGGCGCTTCCGCTATCTGCTCGTCGACGAATACCAGGACACCAATGTCGCCCAGTATTTGTGGCTGCGCTTGTTGGCCCAGCAGCGCCGCAACCTGTGCTGCGTCGGCGACGACGATCAGTCGATCTATAGCTGGCGCGGCGCCGAGATCGGCAACATCCTGCGCTTCGAGACCGATTTCCCGGGTGCGACGATCACCCGGCTCGAGCAGAATTACCGCTCGACCTCGCACATCCTCGGTGCCGCGGCCGGGATGATCGCGCAGAACCGGGGGCGGCTCGGCAAGACGCTATGGACCGAGGCGAGCGCAGGCGACAAGGTCGTGGTGCGTGCGGTCTGGGACGCACTGGATGAAGCCCGCTGGGTCGGCGAGGAGATCGAGGCGTTGCAGCGCAAGGGCCGTGCGCTGAGCGAGGTCGCGATCCTGGTGCGCGCCGCTTTCCAGACGCGCGAGTTCGAAGAGCGGTTCATTTCCCTGGCACTGCCTTACCGCGTCATCGGCGGACCGCGCTTTTATGAGCGCCAGGAGATCCGCGACGCGCTCGCCTATCTCCGCCTTGTCAACCAGCCGGCCGACGACCTCGCCTTCGAGCGTATCCTCAATACGCCGCGGCGCGGCATCGGCACCGCGACCGTGCAGCAGCTGCACGCGGTGGCACGCGCCGAGCGTCTGCCGCTGATCGAGGCGGCGCGGGTGCTGAGTACCGACGACCAGCTCAGGCCCGCCGCGAGAAATGCCCTCGCCGGCTTTATTGCCGCCCTCGACCGCTGGCGAGGACAGGCGGATAGCCTCTCGCATACCGACCTCGTCCAGATCGTCCTCGACGAGTCCGGCTATACCGCTATGTGGCAGGCGGACCGGTCGCCCGACGCCGCGGGGCGGCTCGAAAACCTCAAGGAGCTGGTTGTTGGGATGGCCGAGTTCGAGAACCTCGGTGGTTTCCTCGAACACGTCAGCCTGGTGATGGACAATGCCGCCAAATCCGGCGGCGACATGGTCAATCTGATGACTTTGCACAGCGCCAAGGGGCTCGAATTCGACACGGTGTTCCTGCCGGGCTTCGAGGAAGGGTTGTTTCCCAATCAGCGTGCGCTCGAAGAGAACGGGCCCGCGGCACTCGAGGAGGAGCGCCGCCTCGCCTATGTCGGGCTCACCCGCGCCCGGCATCGCGCCCTCATCTCATTCGCGGCTAATCGCAGGGTCCACGGCCAATGGTTGAATTCGATCCGGTCGCGCTTCGTCGACGAGCTGCCCGCTGAGCATATCGAGGTCGCTGCCGAGCTGGGGCTCCAACCGGGTGCCGCTGCTTGGGGTTTCGAGTGGGGCACGTCCGACATGGCGCAACCGGCGCCGTTTCGGCGGCCTGCTGCTGACCTGCGACGGCCGCTTCTGATCGAGAACGGCCCGGTTCCCCGGCGTGGCGAGGAGGTCCGCCGGGTCGGCGGCTTCGCCGTGGGCAATCGCGTGTTTCATCAGAAGTTTGGCTACGGCACGGTGACCGAGGTCGCCGACAATCGGCTCGCGGTGCATTTCGACGTCGCCGGCGACAAGAAGGTGATGGACGCCTACGTCGAGCGCGCCTGATGTCGCGCCTGAGCAGCGTCTGGCGTGTCCTCGCAAAAGTACGCGGCGCGGAGGCGGCGAGCGCAGTGTTTGCGCTGCTCGACGAAGCGACGCGAGCCGTATCAGCGTTCGAGGTCGCACCGGACGAGTGGCGTATCGAGGCCTTTCCGCTCTCCCAGGTGCTTACCCCGGCGCTCTCGGCGCGGCTCGCTCTTGCGGCCGCTGCGACGAAGGGTAGCCTTGTCGAGATCGGTGAGGAGAAGCTGCCGGCCCGCGACTGGCTGGCGGAGAACCGGCTCGCCTTCCCGCCTCTTCGGGTCGGCCGGTTCTTTGTCTATGGCTCGCATTATCGCGATCGTGTGCCGGCGGGCGCGATCGGTATCAAGGTTGACGCGGCGACAGCGTTCGGCACCGGCGAACACGCCTCGACCCGAGCTTGCCTGATGGCGCTTGAGAGCCTCGCGCGGCGCCATCGGTTTCGGTGCCCGGTCGACATCGGCACCGGCACCGGCATTCTCGCGGTAGCTGCGGCGAAGTTGCTGCGTCGCAAGGTGTTGGCGAGCGATATCGATCGCGGTGCCGTGCGGGTTGCCCGGCATAACGTCGCCCGCAATGGCGTCATGGAGCTGGTTACCGTCCGCGGGGCGGCGGGATACCGAGACCGCGCGCTGCGCAAATCGCGCTACGACTTGATCTTGTCGAACATCCTGGCGCGCCCGCTGGCGCTACTGGCCCGTGATCTCGCCCGGGCAATTGCGCCAGGAGGACGAGCGGTGCTGTCCGGGTTACTTCGCCGGCAGGAGCCAATCGTACTCGCCGCACACCGCGGCTGCGGCATCGTGCTCGAGCGCAGGATCGTCGTCGACGGATGGTCGACCCTGATCCTGCGCGCGCGCTCGGCTACGATGACGGGTTCGATGGTAGGTTAGACGGCTCTCGGCGAGACCAATTTTCTTGGTCGCCGTGCTGGTGCTGTTGCCGCCCCCGGAGTGGGTGCATAGCGACCCTCGCAGAGGTCGCGGACTTGCGAGCGGTGAATGCCAATGTCGGCCAGCGAGTGGTCGTCGAGCGCCATCAGCTCGGCATAGGCCCGTTCTCTGCGGCGCCAATCGGCGAACGCCTCGCGGGCGGAGACAAACAAGTTCAGGACGAACATGCGTTATATCCCGTGCACTGGTGATGCTGCATTGCACAAGATTTGGCGAGGGCGGATCGCGGATGTCAGGGGTTCTGTTGCATTTCAGCCATGCCCAGTTATTAGGTAACGCGCGGTGCGGGAGAAGGAGCGATCGATGGCGGTGAATGGAACCGAACCCGATCGGGGCGAGCTCGGACGGTTGCTGCGGGAGGCGGGCTCGGCCTACGACGCGCGGAGTGTCGAGGTGCTGATCGAGGGCATACTTGCGGCGCCGGCCGAGATCGGAACGAGCTGGCACATGTTGGTTGCCGACCCGATGACTCCGGCCCTGGCCGGCGCGCTCGAAGCGCTGCTGGCGGCCAAGGCGAAGGTGTACCGCAATGGTCTGTCGGCCGAGGATTTCAAACTTCTGCCCAGCGCGACCCGGCTCGACCGCCTGCGCCGGGAACTCGCGGCACAGGGCCTCGACGGGTTCATCGTGCCGCGCGCCGACGAGCACCAAGGCGAATACGTGCCGCCGCGCGGACAGCGGCTGGCTTGGCTGACCGGCTTTACCGGGTCGGCCGGTCTGGCGATCGTGCTGCGTGATCGCGCGGCTCTCTTCGTCGATGGCCGCTACACCCTGCAGGCAGCAGCACAGGTCGACACCCGATCGTTCGAAATCCGTCACCTGATCGAGGAGCCGCCGGCGCGCTGGGTTGGTACGGCACTCGTCCCCGGCGCGGTGCTCGGCTACGACCCATGGCTGCATACGCCGCATGAGGTCGAGCGCTTTCGGGTTGCGGCCGAAGAGGCCGGCGCCTCGTTGCGCGCGGTCGCCGAAAACCCGCTCGATCGGGCATGGCCGGGGCAGCCGGCGGCGCCAATCGCACCGGTGCTGCCGCATACCGAACGCTTTGCCGGCGAAAGCGCCCGGTCGAAGCGCGCCCGGCTCGGCCGCGGATTGGCCGAGGAAGGTGCCGCCGCCGTGGTGCTGACGATGCCCGAGTCGATCGCTTGGCTTCTCAACATCCGTGGCGGTGACGTGCCGCACACCCCGCTGCCGCTGTCCTTCGCGATCCTGCGACAGGACGGCAGCGTTACTTTATTCATCGACCGGCGCAAGCTCGCCCCCGGTATCGAGCGGCATCTCGGCAATGCTGTGACGGTCATGCCGCCCGAGGCGCTCGGGCCCGCACTTGACGCGCTTGCCGGCGAAAGCGGCCGCGTTCAGGTCGATCCGGCGACCGCGGCATGCTGGATCTTCAACCGTCTCGAAGCGGCGGGAGCGAGGCTTCATCGCGCTGCCGATCCTTGCCTGCTGCCCAAAGCATGCAAGAACGAGATCGAGCTCGACGGTACGCGGGCGGCGCACCGGCGCGACGGCGCGGCGCTGACCCGCTTTCTGGCCTGGCTCGCGCACGAAGCCCCAACGGGAGGGTTGACGGAGATCGCCGCCAGCGATCGGCTCGAGATGATCCGGCGCGGAGGCGAGCATTTCCGCGATCTGAGCTTTCCCACGATCTCGGGTGCGGGGTCGAACGGCGCGATCGTCCATTACCGTGCAACCCCGGAGACCGAGAAGCGGCTCGAGCCGGGCACCCTCTATCTCCTCGATTCGGGCGCCCAATACCTCGATGGCACCACAGATGTGACGCGCACGGTGGCGATCGGCGAGCCGACGCAGGAGATGCGCGACCGTTTCACACGCGTGCTGAAAGGCCACATCGCGCTGGCCTTGGCGCGCTTTCCGAAGGGGACCACCGGAACCCAGCTCGACGCTTTTGCTCGCCGTGCGTTGTGGCAGAAGGGGCTCGACTACGACCACGGCACCGGGCACGGGGTCGGCAGCTATCTCGGCGTTCATGAAGGGCCGCAGCGCATCTCGAAGGCGCCCAATTCTCAGGCGCTCTTGCCCGGGATGATCGTCTCGAACGAACCCGGCTATTACAAGACCGGCGCCTACGGCATCCGCATCGAGAACCTCGTGGTCGTGCAGCCCGCCGAGGGCGAAACCGAGCGCGAAATCCTCGAGTTCGAGACCCTCACCCTGGCGCCGATCGACCGCAACCTGATTGAACCCTCGTTGCTGGACGACGAGGAGATCGCCTGGCTCGACGGCTACCACGTCAGGGTCCGCGAGGCCCTGACCCCGCTCGTCGACCCCGAGACGCGGCGTTGGCTCGCCGCCGCGACCGCACCGATTGGGAATGCCTGAGAGCCTTCCCCTAGCGCCCGTTCTTCGGGGTTTGGTGATCCGCCATGACCTGGGCGATCACGACCGAGATGCGCCTGGCCGTAGGGATGTGCAGGAATTCGTTGGGGCCATGTGCGTTTGAGTGCGGGCCGAGCACGCCGGTGACGACGAACTGCGCGTGCGGGAACTTCTCGCCGAGCATCGCCATGAACGGGATGCTGCCGCCTTCGCCCATATAGGCGGGTGGTGCTCCGAACGCGGCCTCCGAGGCGTGCGCCAGCGATTGCTCGAGCCAGGGCGACAAGGCCGGGGCATTCCAGCCGGCCGCACTCGACCCGGGCTCGTACTCGACCCGCGCCCCGTAGGGCGGGTCTTTCTCCAGCAGCGTGCGAATGCGATCGCCTGCTGCATCCGGATCCAAGGTCGGCGGCAGGCGCAAGCTGAGCTTCGCGACCGTCGAGGGCAGCAGCACGTTGCCGGCGTTGATCGGGGTCGGCAGGCCGTCGATCCCGGTGACCGCCAATTGCGGCCGCCAAGTGCGATTGAGCACCAGCTCGGTCAGATCATCTGACATCGGCGACATGCTGGGCATCAGCGGAAACTTGGTGTAGACCGTGTCGCCCAGCGCGGCAGCGGCGCGCCGGGCTTGCCCCACCCGCTCGGGCGGAACCTGGACGTAGAGCTCGGCCGGACGGACGGCCCCGGTTTCCTCCTCCTCCATGCGCGACAACAGCCGGCGCAGAATCCGAAAGCTCGAAGGGACGACACCGGAGGCGTCGCCCGAATGCACACCCTCGTCGAGCACCCGAACCGTTAAAGTACCCGACGCCACGCCGCGCAATGACGTGGTCAGCCACAGCTGATCGTAATTGCCGCAGCCGGAATCCAGACACACCACCAGCGCCGGGCTGCCGATCCGCCCGGCGAGATGATCGACGTAATAGGGCAGATCGTAGCTTCCGGATTCCTCGCATGCCTCGATCAGGACGACACAGCGCGCATGCGCCACCCGTTGCTCGCGCAACGCCAAGAGGGCGCTCAGCGCGCCGAACATCGCATACCCGTCATCGGCACCGCCGCGGCCATAGAGCTTGTCGCCTTCAAGGCGTGGGATCCACGGACCGTACCCCTCGGTCCACCCGAGCATCTCCGGCTGCTTGTCGAGATGGCCGTAGAGCAGCACGGTGTCCGCGCCCTCGCCCGGGACGTCGATGAGGATGACCGGGGTGCGCCCGGGCAGCCTGACGACCTCTAGCGAAGCGCCCGGAAAGGACGGGAGCTTGGCCCGCGCCCAGCCCTCGAACAGCGCTACGGCATCCTCCATATAGCCATGCGCCGCCCAATCCGGGTCGAAGGACGGCGATTTGTTCGGGATCTTGATGTATTCGACCAGGGCGGAGACGATCTCGTCGCCCCAACACTGGTCGACCAATTTCCTCGTTCTCGCGATATCGATCATCTTCCATAATCCCCGATCGGTAAGGGCTGTCTACGCCGGTTATAGGACCGGGCCTCTGTCCGAAACAAGAAGCGCCCCGACCTGGCACCTCCACTACCCGCAACAATTGGTTGTATCGATTATTACCCGTCTCGCCACATACAGCGAATCTGCAGCAAAACCTCTCGCTCAGATTGCAATCACCCCGTCGGCCTGCGGCCATCCGCATCCCAAGAGTCCATAGCCTCTCTCCGGACGAGAAGATGGCCTATCGACATGGCAATTTTTTGATCCTCGATGATCCCGAATGTAGGTGAGTTCCGCGCCTACCAAAGTTGACGCGCCCGGGGGGCGCCCGTACCATCTCGGAGAGGCCGCAACAGCCGCGCAGCACGGGAGCAAACCGTCATGGCCAAGATCGTCTTCGGTATCGGCACCTCGCACACGCCGATGCTCAACACCCCGGCCGAGGAGTGGCCGTGCTTCATCGACCGCGACGGGGTGCGCGAGTTTCTCGACAAGGAAGGGGAGCCGGCGAGCTATCAGGATCTGCTGCGGCGCGCCGAACCGCATGTCGCCGCCGAGCTGACACAAGAACGCTTCGCCGCGCGCCACGCCGAGGCCCAGGCCGGGGTCGATCACTTGAAAGCCGCACTGCGGCGGGCCGAGCTCGATGCCCTGATCGTCATCGGCGACGATCACAAGGAGCTCTATCAAGACGACAACATGCCCGCACTCGTGGTCTATTACGGCAAGACCGTCCGCAACGTGCCGCCCAACGGCTTTTCCGGACCCGATTGGGCGAGGCGCGCCAACGCGCGCTATTACGAAGAAAAGGCACCCAGGGATTATCCGGTCGCCTCGGAATTGGCGCTCCATATGATCAACTCCCTCGTCGACCAGGAATTCGACCCGGTCGCCTCTGACCGGCTGCCGGAGGGGAAGGGTGAGGGCCACGCCTTCGCCTTTGTCCGCAAGCGGCTGATGGCGGACCCCGAGCTCCCCGTGGTGCCGGTATTGCTCAACACGTATTTCCCGCCGACCCAGCCGACCCCGCGGCGCTGCTACCGGCTGGGTCAGGCGATCCGTGCCGCGGTCGACAGCTACCCGGGCGACGCCCGCATCGGCATCGTCGGCTCGGGTGGCCTCAGCCACTTCGTCGTCGACGAGGCGCTCGACCGCGCGGTCATCGACGCCTGTCGCCGCAACGACGCCGCGGCATTGCAGTCCCTGCCGCGCAAAAAGCTCAACTCGGGCAGCTCGGAGATCCGCATGTGGATCTGTGCCGCGGGCGCCTCGGAGCATCTCGATGTGAAATGGTCGAGCTATACGCCCGGCTATCGCACACCAGCGGGGTCCGGCACCGGCCTCGGCTTTGTCTATTGGTCGTGACCGTCGAGATTGCTTCGCTTCGCTCGCAATGACGGATCAAACGGTTGTCATTGCGAGGAGCGCAGCGACGAAGCAATCCCGGGCCCCGTTTGCGGCATCCCGGAATGACGAACTGAGCGAGGCGAGCGATGAGCAAGCAGAAAGACAGCGACGATCTGGTCCGCGTCGGCCCCGGCACGACGATGGGCGAGATGATGCGGCAGTACTGGATCCCAGCGGTGATGTCGTCGGAGCTCGAGCGCGATGGTGCCCCGCTGCGGCTGATGCTGCTCGGCGAAAAGCTGATCGCGTTTCGTGACAGCTCGGGCCGGGTCGGGGTCATGGACCACCGCTGCCCGCATCGCTGCGCGTCCCTGTTCCTCGGGCGCAACGAAGAGAATGGCATCCGCTGCGTCTATCACGGCTGGAAATACGACGCGGCGGGCAATTGCGTCGACATGCCGAACGCGCCGCCGCACCAGGACTTCAAGGACAAGGTCAAAGCCAAGGCTTATAAGGTCGCCGAGCGCAATGGCCTCGTCTGGGTCTATATGGGCACCCGCAAGGAGGCGCCGCCATTGCCGGCGATCGAAGCCGCGCTGTTGCCCGAGGCCGAATTGCAGATCTCGTTCGTGCAGCGCGAGTGCAACTGGCTGCAGGCGCTCGAGGGCGACATCGACACCTCGCATTTCGGCTTTCTCCATACCGGGAGCGTTCAGCCCGAGGACGTGGCATCGGACAGCCTATTGCGTTGGACGGTGACCAACCGGGCGCCGGAATATCATGTGACCGACACCGGATACGGCACGATGTATTGCGCCTATCGCCCGGCGGAAGCGGGCCAGACCTACTACCGCTTCGCCAATTTCCTCTTTCCGTTCTGGACGCAGACGCCGCAGGGCCCGTTCGACCGGATCAACACCCGCGCCTGGGTCCCGATGGACGACACCCACACGATGTTCGTCAGCCTCAGTTGGCGCGGCTCGCCGCCCTCGATGCGCCCATTGAAGAACGGGCAGATGGTGCCGGGGTCGCGACTGGGCTTCGACTACCTGCCGAACGCGACCGACTGGTACGGCCGCTGGCGGCTGACGCAAAACCCGTCGAACGACTGGATGATCGATCGCACGACGCAGCAGAGCGGCGAGATCTTTACCGGCATTTCCAGCATTCACGGCCAGGACCAGGCGGTGACCGAGAGCATGGGCGGGATCACCGACCACGGCTTCGAAAATTTGGCGCCGAGCGATCTGATGATCGCCCGCACCCGGCGACGCCTGTTGCGCGCCGCCCGCGCCTTAGCCAAGGACGCCACCGTTCCGCCCTGCGTCGACGATCCGGGGATCTACACCGCCGTACGCAGCGGCGATTTCCTCGCCGACGCCAAGATCGCCTGGCGCGACGCCTACGAAATGCAGATGCGCACGGCAGTGCGGCCATTGGCCCAAGCCGCGGACTGAGCTCGCCGTCCGCACTTGGATCACGATCCCGAGTCTCTCTCACACACGCGAGAGTGATTCGGCCTGATTTTATGATCAGCCGTGGGCAGTGAGGTTGTAGGTCACCTCGACCTTAATGCCCTTGAAAATGCCGTCAGTGAATTCGCCTTTGAAATAGATCGTGTGTTTGCCGGCCGACAGTGGTGAAAGCAAGAGCCAGTAGCCGTCGGAGACATTGGGCGTATACAGGACTTTG
>DATNKF010000466.1:0-3297 GCA_035603555.1 Allostellaceae bacterium | reverse complement strand
AGGCGTGTGAGTAGACAAACTCGCGCTGGGTGGCGTGCTCGGTCAGGTCGCGCAGGAACATGCGCGCTTCCGGGATCGTCCAGCCGACGATGGCACCCGCATGCGAGGCGAGGAACAGCGATTTGCGCCCGCTCGAAGGGTGGGTGCGCACGAGGCGTTGACGGACCGGCCGGAAGGCGGCGATCTCCTCTTCCGTCAGATCGGTGAAGCCGATCGCCTCGCGCGAATACTTCAGCGAATGCTCGCAGACGAGGTCCTCGATTTCGTCCTTGGTGCGCTCGTCGAGCGCGTCATAAGCGGCGCGCATGTCGGCGAACTCGGTGTTCGCACCCCAAGATGGGATGACGCGCCCGGAGAGGATCGAATACTTCGCCGGGATCGGCCGGAACGAGCTGTCCGAATGCCACAGCCGGTCGCCAAGCTTGAAGAACCACACGCGATCCTCGGCCGACATGATCCCGCCATCCCTGTCGAGGTTGGAGAAGTCCGCGATGCCGGGGCCGAGCCGCTGCTCCTCGCGCTTGCGGATATGACCGGGTGAGGCATAGCTCTCAAGCTCGCCGAAGTGGTGGGTGAAGGCGATCTGTTCTTCGTCGCTGATGTTCTGGTCGCGAAAGACGAGAACGGCGTATTCATCCATCCCCTGGTCGATTGTAGCCACGTCCGCAGGGCCGAGCGGCTTCCGGCAATCGACGCCGGCGACCTCGCCGACGAACACCAGATGGAGCGGGCGGATTGAAACGGCCATCTCGGTTTCCCTTCCGGCGATTGGTTCCTTGTCATCCTAGCATGCACTCGTGGTCGCATCTCTGCTGATTCCCCGACGCGCTGGAGCGCACCCGATCCCATGTCCTGGTTCTCCTACTCCTCGCTGATCCCGCCCAACCTATTCATATTGATGACGACCATCGGGGTGCTCGTTGCTTGGCGGCGGACGCGGCTCGGTCTGGGGGTGGCGACGGTCGGGGTCGTTTTTCTTTACTTGCTGTCGACCCCGGTCGTCGCGGATTACTTGATCTGGTCCGTCGAGGCGCTCGCCGGTGCTATACCCACTCTACCATCGGAGGCACCGCCTGGCGCCATCGTCGTGCTCTCGGCCGACTACCGGAAAGGCGGTATCCCGGGCGAGCCCGACAGGGTGGGACCGATCACCCTCGAACGGCTCGCCGCGGCAGCACGACAAGAGCGCAGTCTCGGGCTGCCGGTGCTGGTCAGCGGCGGCCGAGTGGGCGACGCCGAGGCGCCGCTCGCCGAGCTGATGAGTTCCGCACTGCACGACGATTTCCGAGTTCCCGTGCGATGGCGTGAGGATGGTTCGGCGACTACCTATGAGAATGCGGCCTTCTCCGCCGAAATGCTGCGCCGGGCCGGTGTGCCGTCTGCGCTCCTCGTCACCCATCCCTGGCACATGGCCCGGGCCCTGTGGTCATTCCGCGCGGTCGGCTACCCCGTGATCCCGGCCAGTCGTCACGGTCGCGAGCTCAGCTTGCTCTCGGCGAGTTCCTTCTTCCCGCAAGTGCCCGCCCTGCTCTCCAGCTACTATGCGCTGCACGAATTTATCGGCTTGGGCTGGTATCTGTGCCGCTACGGCGATTGGTGAGGTTCAAAGCCCTCCTTTTGGTTGAAAGAGAACCCAACGGGCCGAAAAATTCGCCCAATGTGAGCTGGCTCACACACTGCGCCCGCTGCGCGCGCCATTTATCGGACGCCTTCGGCTTGAAGCCCAGGCGTTGCGGCGTGGAGGGATGATCATGTCGAGAAACGATCTCTGGCGGTGGAGCGCAACGAGGGTCGAGATCGACCATCGCTCGCGCGAAGCACGCCTACGGCTGGAACATCTCGAACCGCCGCCGATAACGCGCGCGCCGCCGACGCAGTCGTGGGTAAGACGGGTCCTCTATCGGCGCGGGTTGCGTTTATTCAATCGCGAGGGCGGGCTGAGCCGGTCGAGCAAAATAGATCCGACCGGCACCCGGCGCGGCGAGGTCCGCCATATCCCGACTGAGATCTGCGGCGCGACGACCGAATGGGGGCCTGTCAGCGAAAGCCGCGATCGGCGGCTTAATGCGTGGACCGAGCGCGGCGTGAACTGCAATATGGAAGCCTTTAGTACACCCGCTCGCTTGGCGGGAAGGCCGGGACTTCGTTGGACAGCGGGATGAGGTGCACCGGGCGGCCGCCGAGCCGCACTCGACCGCCAGCGTCGCGCCATGCAAGAGTGTGCTTGAGCCAGTTCTCGTCATCGCGCTCCGGGTAATCCTCGCGCGCGTGCGCGCCGCGGCTCTCGGTACGGTACCGGGCGGAGTGGAGCACGACCGCCGCCTGGCCGATCAGATTGTCGAGCTCGAGCGCCTCGACGAGATCGCTGTTCCAGATCATCGAGCGGTCGGCGACGGCGAGGTCGCCCATGGCGCGCGCGACCTCCGCCATCTTCCGTAGCCCTTCCTCGAGCACAGCCTCGGAGCGGAAGACTGCGCAATGCTCCTGCATGGTTCGCTGCATTGCGCGGCGCAGCGCCCCGGTCTTGGTCCCGCCTTTTGCATGGCGCACTCGGTCGAGCCGCGCGACCGCCTCTTGCGCCGCGGCGGCCGGCAGTGCCGGATGTGGTCTACCCGGCTCGACGACCTGCGCGGCGCGCTCGGCCGCGGCGCGGCCAAAGACGAGGAGATCGAGCAGCGAGTTGGTGCCGAGACGTGTGGCACCATGCACCGAGACGCAGGCCGCCTCGCCGACCGCCATCAGCCCGGGCACGACACGTTCGGGATCGCCGGGGGTCGGGTTCAGCACCTCGCCATGAATATTGGTCGGGATGCCGCCCATGTTGTAATGCGCCGTCGGAAGCACCGGGATCGGCTCGCGCGCCACATCGACGCCGGCAAAAATTTTCGCAGTCTCCGAGATGCCGGGCAGTCGCGCGTGCAGCAGCGCCGGATCGAGATGTTCGAGATGCAGCAGCATATGGTCGCGCTGCGGCCCGCAGCCGCGGCCCTCGCGGATTTCGATCTCCATTGCCCGGCTGACCACGTCGCGCGCCCCGAGATCCTTTGAATTCGGCGCATAGCGCTCCATGAAGCGCTCGCCTTCGCCGTTCGTCAGATAGCCGCCTTCGCCGCGCGCACCCTCGGTGATCAGGCAGCCGGCGCCATAGACGCCGGTCGGATGAAACTGGATGAACTCCATATCCTGCAGCGGCAAGCCGGCGCGCAACGCCATCGCGTAGCCGTCGCCGGTGCAGATATGCGCCTGGGTCGTCGTCAAATAGGCGCGGCCGCCGCCGCCCGTCGCCAGCACCACGAT
>DATNKF010000465.1:0-2299 GCA_035603555.1 Allostellaceae bacterium | reverse complement strand
CCCGACCAACAGATCGCGCGGCTCCTCAATCGCGCCGGCAAGCCGACCGGGCGCGGCAACGGCTGGACCAAGGCGCGGGTCTGCTCGTTCCGCAGCCACCACGGCATTGCCGTCTATCGCGAGAGCGAATGGGCCGAGCGGGCCGAGATAACGCTTGAGGCGGCGGCGCAAATCATGGATGTGAGCGTCATGACGGCGCTGCGCATGGTTCGGCACGACATCATCAAGGGGCGCCAGCTTTGCAGGGGCGCGCCGTGGGTAATCAAGGCGGAGGACCTGGCCGCGTACCGCGAGCAGAAAGCGTCGCGCCACTCGCTAACATCGAATCCCGCTCAGCAGAGCCTTCAGTTTCAATGACATAGAAGGTACGCATTATGGCGCGTGGCTGCTCGGGCACAAGAAGCTCGATACGACGGCGCTCTACACCCGCGTCGCCCTCAAGGCGCTGGGCGAGGTTACGAGCCCGCTCGAGCATCTCGCCAAGGCGATGAAGCCGCCCGCGTAACCCGCGGGCGCTCTTGTCCCGCCCGTCGCTCGAGGTGGCGGATATCTTCCGCCGCCATGGACCGGCGTGGCGTCACGCCAACGCCGGTCACGTCAGCCTCGGCCAATTGAAGGTGATGTCGGCCATCGAGAACTGCCGCACGGCGGCTCGCGGCGGGCATGTCGCGCGCTGCGAGAATTGTGCGCACACGCATATCACTTACAATTCCTGCCGCAACCGTCATTGCCCCAAGTGCCAAGCCATCGCCGCCAAGGAATGGCTGGCCGAACGGGAAGCCGAACTGCTTCCCGTGCCCTACTACCACGTCGTCTTCACCCTGCCAGCCGCGATCGGCGACATCGCCTACCAGAACAAGGCCGTCCTCTACGGCCTCCTGTTCAAGGCCGCGGCCGAGACGCTCATCACCATCGCGGCCGACCCCAAACATCTCGGCGCCCGGATCGGCCTCACCGCCGTGCTTCATACCTGGGGATCGGCGCTGACCCACCATCCGCACATCCATATCATCGTGCCGGGCGGCGGCATCTCGCCGGACCGCCAACGGTGGATCTCCTGCCGACCTGGCTTCTTTCTCCCCGTGCGCGTGCTCTCGCGGCTGTTTCGGCGGCTATTCCTGGAACAGCTCACCGCCCTTCATGCCACCGGCCGCCTGCGGTTCTTCGGCGATCACGCCCACCTCGCCGAGCGCCGCGCCTTCACCGCCTATCTCGCGCCGTTGGGCAAGACCGAATGGGTCGTCTACAGCAAGCGCCCGTTCGGCGGACCCGAGGCGGTGCTGGCCTACCTGTCGCTCTACACCCACCGGATCGCCATCTCGAACAGCCGGCTCGTCGCGTTCGACGACACCGGCGTAACGTTCCGGTGGAAGGACTACCGCGCTCCCGGGCGCGAGCGTGCCAAGCTGATGACCCTCGCCAACGACGAGTTCATCCGCCGCTTCCTCATCCACGTGCTGCCCGCCGGTTTCCACCGCATTCGCCATTACGGCCTCCTCGCCAATGGCGGCCGCGCCGAGAATATCGCGCGAGCACGTCGGCTGCTCAACGCCTCGGCGCCACAGGTCGAGCACAGCGACGCCGGCGGCGCCGAGCAGCAGTCGCTCTCGCTTCCTTGCCCTTGCTGTGGCGGGCGCATGATTGTCATCGAGACCTTCGCGCGCGGAGGCACGCCACAATATCGCCCAACGGTGCCCAACCCGATCGACAGCTCGTGATCGCCGCCGTCTGGTCCCCACGCCCGAATGTGCCTTGCCTCTGCTGGTCGTCAGCGCCAAGCAATGATCGCGCTTCGCCGAAGATCGGCGGCGGTGGCCATCTCACGCGATCGCACATCCCACGGGCACGTCGACGATCGCAATGGTGTGCTCCTCCATCGCAAACTCACGCCCCGCGCTTCGTCGGACGATCACGCCGTCCTCACATCTCCCGACGCGCCGTTCTCAAATCCCCATAGCCCGCACGGCACCGCCATCCCATGCCGGCCCGCGGTTTCCTCCCCCGAGGCTTCTCGGACGCCTGCCGCCCGAGCCTGTGGCTCCGTCCTTCAGCGGCAGGCATCCAAGAAGCCTTAACGAACACACAAGAAGCCTTAACGAAAGCGGTCGTTTAAGTCGACGGGATCTGACGGACGTAATCTGGAATTTGTTCGTTGCTTCTCGGGGGAGCTCCAGGCGTTCAAATTCGTTTCCCGAGTCCGGAACGAGCTGCGCGCTGAGGCGATGATCCCGGTTCCGGGGTGCGGATGTCGCTCGCCACCGGCCACATCGACATGCGGCAGCGTCTCGGGCCGTCAACA
>DATNKF010000464.1:0-3826 GCA_035603555.1 Allostellaceae bacterium | reverse complement strand
CGTTGCTCGGGGCGCTCGTCGCCTTCGGCGCGGTCATCACGATCGAGCCCGGGGTCGGGGCGCTGGCCTTCTGCGGCGTCGTGATTCTGACGATGTTCGCCGCCGAAACCTTCGACCCGCGGCTGATGTGGGACGCCGCGGCGCAACGCGAGCGGGCGGCGATCCAGGCCGATCCGGGGCTCGCCGCCGGCGATTGAGCCGCGGGCGCCGCTACCACCCAGGTGGCTGGTAGTAGGGCGGCGGAGGACCTGCCGCGGATCGCCCACGTCTCGCTGGCGCGCCTTCGACTTAGAGATCCTCGAAAGGGTGAGAAATATGTGACGCCTCTGTGCGCACTCAGTCTACCAATCCGCTTTCGGCGCCGCAATTTGGCCAAGTCAGCAGGCTCGAATGCCCGGCGAACGGCGCGAAGTTGGCATTCACTCCTTCAACGATCCCACCGACAGACGGCCGGCCACCAAAGGTCCCTGCCCCTCTTGCACCTCGACCCCTTTTTGCTCCCGAGCGGCGGTGGGCGAGCGGACGAAATCGGATGTTGACGTTCAGAATCGCAATAACGGCCGCAGTGATGGCCTTCATCACGGCTCTCACGGCGTGTCTGATATTTATCCAGATCGCGACTTATCATGCTGCGGCAAGAGAAGCGGCGTCTGCCGCGATGGATGCCGCCAGCGCGAATACCCTCAGCCGCCTCGAGGCCGAGGTATCGGAGCTGAGCTCCCTCGTTCGCGTGCTGTCGACAAATCCCTCTCTCGCCGACTCGGATGACAGGAGCGAGGTCGACGGCGCAATCGTTGTCTTCAAAGCCGCGCTGCACGAACTGCCGCAGGCGGATAGCCTCTACGTCGGCTACGATAACGGTTGCTGGTTGCAAGTCCGGCGCCTCGACGTCCTCGACCCGACAGAGCGCCGGAGGTTGGAGGCACCCCCCGGGGCCCTCTACAATGTCAATTTGATCCGCCCGACCTCCGGCGGAGCCCTGCCGATGCGGCGGATCTTCGAAGACGAGCAGGGCCACAAGATCGAGCAGCTCGATCTGTGGGACTACGGCTATGACGTACGAGAGCGGCTTTGGTATCGCGACACGATGCGGGCGGACCGGGCTCTCGTCTCGTCACCCTATGCCTCGTTTAGCATCGGCACACCAATGATCACCCTGAGCGCACCTCTGCATGGGCATGTGCGGGGTGTTATCGCCGCCGACCTTAAGCTCGATAAGTTCAGCGATTTGGTCTATGCGCAACGCCCCGGAGAGCATGGAACGGCCATAATCTTTGACTCGTTCGGGGTGCTCCTCGCGCATCCCGACTTTGCGCGGCTCGTGGACGACGCGAGAACGCATCCCTCCCGCCCGCAGCTCCCCGAGATCGGGGAAATCCGGAACGGGCGGGCCGGCGCGATAATGCAGAGATGGGATGGCAGTGACCGTTATGAAGGAAGCATTCACGACGAAAATGGACGAGATTACCTTTTTCGTTTTCGGAGGTTTTCCCTCGCCGATAAATTGAACGGTTACTCTCTATTAGTTGCGGCCGAAAACGATTTCGTTAAGAATGTACGGAATTTGCAGATCAAAGGAATAATTATTGCATTGATCGCTGGCGGTTGCTTCATACCCGCGGTCTGGATCTTCGGCAGCCGGATGTCGGGTTCGCTGAAACGGATAACCGCGCAGGCAAGCAGGCTGCGGACGTTGGCGGCGCCCGATGATATGCCGGTCACATCCCGTGTCGCGGAGATTGACGAACTCGGCAGGACGATGGCGGTCGCGCAGCGCAGCATCTGGTCCTTCGCTCGCTTTGTCCCGAGGGATATCGTCAAGGGGATCATTGACGGCTCCATCTCCACTGAGCTTCACGGAACCAGGCAGGATGTCACCATCCTGTTTACCGACGTCTCGAATTTTACGGGCATTGCCGAGGCGGCCGACCCAGACAGTTTGATGCGCCAGACCTCGCGCCATTTCGGCGCGCTGACCGAAGCGTTTCTCGCCGAGGGCGGGACTGTGGACAAGTTCATCGGGGATTCGGTGATGGTTTTTTGGAACGCTCCCCATTCGCAGCTCGATCATGTCGAGCGGGCGTGTCGCGCCGCCCTTTCGGCCAAGGCGGCGAGCGACGCGCTCAATACTCAATTCGAAGCCGAGGGACTGCCGCCGTTCCCCGTTCGCCTTGGCATTCATTTCGGGGATGCCGTGGTCGGAAATGTGGGTTCGGCGGAGCGGATGAATTATACCGCACTGGGCAACAGCGTGAATCTGGCGGCTCGCCTTGAAGGGCTGAACAAGGAATACGGGACCACGATCCTCGTCAGCGAAGCTGTCCGCAACCGGGTCGAGCATTGCTTTCGATTCAAGGCTATTGCCTCGGTGATCGCCAAGGGAATGACGACGGAAACGCGCGTCTATGAGTTGGTCGAAGCAGTTGCCTGAGGCCCCTTCGACCGCGCAGCCAATCACCTCGCCCCGCTTGCAGGCAGAGGTCGGAAGCCGCGACCAGCGCGGGTTCCGGGTGAGGGGCAAGCTTCCTTCTTCCCGACCTGCGGGCGCGAGCAGTCGCGAAGACGCCCCTCACCCCGACCCTCTCCCCGCAAGCGGGGGAGCATAGAATCCCGCGGGCTTTCATTGACACTTACTGCACCTGGCAGGCGCCAGTGCTGGGAGGATCGGGCTGCCAGCACGGCGCACCAGTCTCGGTCATCAGGCGCTTCAGCGTCTCTGCTTCGCGGTCGAGCACCGCGCGCGGTTTCTGGCCGCGCAGCACGACGAGCTGGAACGTGTCCATGAACACCTTGTCGAACTCGCCGCCGCGCTGGCCGAGGCCGATCGGCAGCAGCGCGGGCAGCGCATCCTTCGCCGACTCCATCTTTTCGATCGCAGCGGCGCCCATCTTCAGGCCGGGCTCGAGGTCCGGCGGCAACTCCGCTTTCACCACGGGGAAAAAACCGACACTGCGGGCGGTGACGATCTGTGTCTGGGGCTGGGTCAGATAGTCGATCAGCGTCACCGCCGCACTCATGTCGGCGGCACCCTTCAACACCGCCAGGCCGGCCAGCACCGGCATATAGCCTCGCCCCTTGGGCCCGGCAGGGGCGGGGAAGGCGACGAACTCGTCCGGCTTCTGGCGCAGCGCGTCGAGCACGCGGGCAACGTGGTCGAAGCCGATCCACACATCGCCAGAGAGCAGCGGCTGCTGCATGAAATTGTAGCTCGTCGAGTTCGGATTGACGCTCTTCCATAACGAGGCGAACTGCGTCCACATCGCTTCGGCCGCCTCCGAGCGGAACGGAGCCACGACGCCGCCAGTGTAGGACGGGTAAAGGAAGCCTTCGAAGAAGCGGTACATCAGCCCTTGCGGCCCCGCCGGAAAGCCGAGCAAGCGCTTGCCGGTCTTCTGCTGGACCGTGCTGGCCCAGGCGGCGAGCTCCTCGTAGCTGAGCGCGTTGATGTCAGCCCCACCAGGCAGATAGGGCAGCGCCTGTTTGTTGGCGACCATGATGTAGCTCGCCTGCATCCATGGGATATAGAGCTGGTGCGCAGTGCCCAGTTTGCCGAGCCTCAACAGCGTGTCCGGGATGCCGCGGCGTGTCAGCTCGCCGGCGAGGTCATCCAGCGCGACCAATGCGTCTAGCGGCACGAGCGGCTGAAGCTCGCCGTGCAGCGCGCCGACCACACCTATCGCGTGCGTGCCGCCCTGTCGCTCTGCCTTGATGCGCACCGGAAACTGCTGCGGCTGCTCGGTGATGTAATCGACCTCCCGCAGGAAACCCTTGAGGATCAAGTTGCGCATCTTCTGTGCCTCCTCGATCGGGCGCAGTTGCGTCGACA
>DATNKF010000463.1:0-3810 GCA_035603555.1 Allostellaceae bacterium | reverse complement strand
GGCCGCGGCATCTTCGCCAATCTCAGCGTGCGCGAAAACCTGGTGATGGCGGCACGGCGCGGCAGCGACGGGAGGCGGGCCTGGGATCTTGACCGCGTGCTCGCCACGTTTGAGCGGCTCGCCCATGGCGGCGGCCAGCTCTCCGGCGGCGAGCAGCAGATGCTGACGATCGGCCGGGCCTTGATGACCAACCCGGAGCTGATCATCCTCGACGAGGCGACCGAAGGGCTGGCGCCGCTCGTCCGCCGCGCCATCTGGAGGGTGATCGGCGGCATCCGCCAGGCTGGAGTTGCGGTCGTCATCGTCGACAAGGACCACGTGACGGTCAACGCGCTCGCCGACCGCGGCGTCGTCCTCGTCAAGGGCCGTGCCGTCTTCGCCGGCCAGGCCGGCGAATTGCGCCAGCGCCCCGACATCCTGCACCGTCATCTCGGGGTGTGAGGCGGGGTTGTGACGGATTCTGATCGCCGGGCCACTTGGCGCCGGCCGAGCACCTCGGCCTCGACCGGAAAATGACATATTTTGGCTGAAAGTGAGATTATCGAAGCGGGCAGCACGAAGATCGTTGCCGATCATTTCCACCGGCGAGCGTGAAGAAACCGGCAATTGACGACCGTTGCGAGCATCACCTTAGTCATCGCCGGGTTTCTGGTTCTCGCCAGCGTGATCCAGCCCGCCGCGGAGCGGCTGCATCTGCCGTACACCGTGCTGCTTGCGGTCGTTGGCGTCGCGATCGGCGGCGTATCTTCGTTCCTGCTCTACACCCCTCTGACGAATCTTTTCGACGACATCGTCAGGCCGGTCGTAAATCTACCGTTCAACGCCTCGATCTTTCTCGTCGTGTTCCTGCCGCTGCTGCTGTTTCATGCGGCCTTGACGATCGATGTGCGCGAGATCGCGCCGGATTGGGCGCCGATCCTGACCCTCGCGATCGTCGCCGTCTTTGCCGCCGCCGCGGCGATCGGCTTCAGTCTGTCCTATGCGGCAGGCGTCCCGCTCACTGCGGCCCTGCTGCTCGGTGCAATCGTCGCGACGACGGATCCCGCTGCGGTCGTGACGATCTTTCGCGAGCTGGGCGCTCCGGCTCGGCTCACTCGGCTGCTCGAAGGCGAGAGCCTGCTCAACGATGCCGCAGCGATCGTGCTCTTTTCCGTTCTCGTCGGCATGCTGGCGGACGGCGCTCACCCTGGCGTTGGGGCCGGTGCGGCCCGCTTCGCCGAGGCCTTCCTCGGCGGGGTCCTTTTGGGTGTGGCCGGCGGCCGCCTCTTCGGCGCGGTCCTGCCGCTTCTCGGTGGATCGCGGCTGGCCGAGGTGACCCTCTCGGTGGCGCTGCCCTATATCGTCTATCTGCTCGGCGAGCTCTTGGAGGTGTCGGGCGTCGTCGCCGTCGTCAGCGCCGGGCTCACGGCCGGCGCCATCGGCCGCGTCCGGCTGGCACCCGATAATTGGCGTTATCTCGAGCGGGTTTGGGAACAAACCGGCTTCTGGGCGGGGTCGCTGATTTTTGTCAGCGCCTCGACACTAGTACCCAGGCTGCTGACCGGCATCCATTGGGAGCATGCCTGGTTTGTGCTGATCGCGATCGCAGCGGCATTGGCCTCGCGCGCCGCCGTGCTGTTCGGGCTGTTACCGCTGCTGAGTGCGCTCCATCTCAGCCAAAAGGTCAGCGGCGCCTACAAGCTCGCGATCACCTGGGGCGGGTTGCGGGGCGCGGTCACCTTGGCATTGGCGCTCGCGGTAACCGAGAACAACCGCATCGATCCCGAGGTGAAGAATGCGATCGCCATTCTCGCAACCGGCTTCGTGCTGTTCACGCTCCTCGTCAACGGCTTGACCCTGCGGCCGGTCATCCGCCTCCTCAAGCTCGATCGCCTATCGCCCCTGAACCTCGCCGTGCGCAACAAGGTGCTGGCGCTATCTATGGCCGATGTCCGTGACGCAGTCGAAGAGACTGCGTCGGAATATGCGATCCCGGCGGACGTGGCACGCGCCGCAACCGGGCCCCTTAACCGGCGCATTGCAGAGTTGGCCTCACAGCCCGATCTGGAGCAGGCGATTTCGGATCGCGACCGGATCCGGATCGGGCTCGTGGCACTGGCGAACCGCGAGCGCCGGATCATCCTCGATCATCACGCTCAGCGCACGGTCTCGAGCGCCGCCATCGAGCGCTTGCTGCGCAACACCAATTTGATCCTAGACGCCGCTAGGGCCGAGGGGCGGATCGGCTACAACCGCGCGGCCCGCGCCTTGCTCGAGTTTCAGCGCGGCTTCAGGGTCGCCAATCTGCTGCATCGCTGCCTGCATATCGCCCGGCCGCTGCAAGGCCAGATCTCGATCCGCTTCGAGGCGCTGCTGATCCGCCGGCTGGCGCTCGACGAACTCGCGCGCTTTATCAGGGGCCGGCTCGAATCGCTGCTCGGTGAGCGCGTCGCCGAGTTGCTCGGTGAGGTCATCGCCGCCCGCAGCGAGGCGACGACGCGCGCCCTCGATGCGCTGCGTCTGCAGTATCCCGAATACGCGGAGGCGCTCGAGCAGCGCTTCTTGCGGCAATCAGGCTTCCGCCTGCTGCTGTCGCGGTATCACGATCTCTACGACGAGGGCTTGATCGGCAAGGAGGTCTTCGAGGATCTGGAGCGGGAGCACGCGGCGGTCCGTTCGCTGACGGACGAGCTGCCGCCGCTCGATCTCGGGCTGCGCGCCGAGGATCTGCTCGCTCAGTTCGAGATGTTCGCCGGGCTCGGCGCCGCCGAACTGAGAGCGCTCGCCCGTCTCTTCCGGCCGCGGCTGCTGGTCCCCGACGAGGTCGTCATCCGCAAGGGCGAGCGCGGCAATGCGATGTTCCTGATCTCCTCGGGTGCCGTCGAAGTGGTCCTGCCGAACGAGAGAGTGCGGCTCGGCAGCGGCGACTTTTTTGGCGAAATGGCGCTGCTGAGCAGGAGGCGGCGCCAAGCCGACGTCGTCGCACTCGGCTATTGCCGGGTGCTGGTTTTGAGTGCTGCGGATTTTCACCGCTTTCTGCGCGACTATCCGCAAGCCAAGGCCGAGATCGACCGGATCGCCGATGAGCGAACCCGCGCGAATGAGGAGAAGGCACCCGTTTAGCCACCAAGGCTCCCTCGCCCCGCTTGCAGGGAGAAGGTTGGGATGAGGGGCCTCTTTTCTGAAGCGTTGCCCCTCAGCCGGGATCCGCGCTTTTATGCGCGAAATCCCGACCTCTCCCCGCAACCCGGGAGAGGTGATTTGCGTGGCCCCCTCGGCGCGACCCGGGTGCAGGAGACCAATGCCAAAGGTCTCGCCCAATTCTTTCGGTCGCCTGCGCCATGGCCGAAGCCGAACGTGTTGACGCAGACCGCGCAACAAACGCGCGGGCGGCTACTCCCAATGACGCAAGCCTAGCAGCAGGCCTGGATTCAAAAAGGAAGGGATATATCTAAGGGGGGTATTCTATCGGCTGACAGGAAGACCATGGCCCACACGACCCGCGAAAAAACCAAGCTTCTGAACCGCGTGCGCCGCATTCGTGGCCAGATCGAGGCCGTTGAACGTGCCCTAGAGGGCGAGAAGAGCTGCGCCGAGGTCATGCACCTCGTGGCTGCCGCACGCGGCGCCATGAACGGCTTCATGGCTGAGATCGTCGAGGATCACATCCGCTTCCACGTCTCCGATCCGGCGAACGATCCCGACCGCGAGCGCGCCAAGGGGTCCGAGGAACTGATCGAAGTCGTGCGCGCCTACCTGAAGTGAAGGAATTCGCCATGGCTGTCATTGAAGATCCGCCTGTGCGCCCGGGCGTCGCCGACGAGCGCCAGG
>DATNKF010000462.1:0-5903 GCA_035603555.1 Allostellaceae bacterium | reverse complement strand
AATCGCATCGCCCTCGGATAAGAAATTCACCATCAATTTCGGCGCAAACCGGATAATACATGGAGAATGACCTCCGGGGAGACGATAGGGGCGACGGAGCCTGGGGCCGATCTGGTCGCCGTGGATCTCGCGTGCCGGCGTGGTGAGCGCCTCGTCTTTGCCGGTCTATCGTTTCGCCTGCCCGCCGGCGGCGCGCTGGTGCTGAGGGGAGCCAACGGCAGCGGCAAGACGAGCCTGCTGCGCCTGTTGGCCGGGTTGATCGCGCCGGCGGCAGGCCGTCTCTCATGGGGGCCGACCCCGATCCAAGACGATCTCGCGGGTCATCGTGCCCGTCTGCACTATGTCGGCCATCAGGACGGCGTCAAGCCGGGGCTGACGCCGCGCGAAACGCTCGTCTTCTGGGCGGCATTGCGTGGCTGCGGCATCCGCTGCCGGGCCTCGGTGCTCGAGGCAGCGCTGGCCGCCTTCGCGCTCGAGCCGGTGGCGGATTGGCCGTGCCGCTGGCTGTCGGCCGGCCAGCGGCGACGACTGGCACTCGCTCGATTGTCCGTGACGCCGGCCTCGCTGTGGCTCCTCGACGAGCCCTTTACGGCACTCGATCACGACAATCAAAACCGCCTGGAGCAGGCCATCGCGGCGCATCGTGCAGGGGGCGGACGTGTCATTCTGGCCACCCATTTGTCGATCGAAATCGGCACCGCTGTCGGGATCGAGCTCGACGCGTTCGCGCCCCAGCACAGTGCCGCCGCCGTTTGAAGATGGTGGCCTTTATCGGCCTCTTCCGGCGCGACTTGCGCCTCGCCTTGCGCCACGGCAGCGATACTGGAATCGTCCTCGGCTTTTTTGTTTTGGCAATCGTGCTGTTTCCGCTGGGTGTGGGTCCGGAGCCGGCGATCCTACAGCGGATCGGAGCCGGGGTCGTATGGGTCGCAGCACTGCTCGCGGCCTTGCTGTCGCTCGACCGCCTGTTCCAGACCGATCATCAGGATGGCGGTCTTGAGATCCTTGCGCTCTCGAGCCTGCCGCTCGAGCTCGCGGTGCTAGCAAAATGCGCTGCACACTGGGTGGCAACCGGGTTGCCGCTGGCCTTGACTAGCCCGTTCCTGGCGCTTCTCTTCGATCTCGACATCGGCGCGATCGTTATTCTGACGCTCAGTCTTCTGCTCGGCACTCCGGCCTTGAGCCTGATCGGCAGCGTCGCCGCGGCATTGACCCTCGGCGCCCGCCGCCAGGGGGCGCTGCTGTCGCTCATCGTCCTGCCGCTCTACATCCCGCCCCTGGTGTTCGGTGCCGGCGCAGTCGAGGCCAATGCTACCGGAGCCGGCGGGCGCGCCCATCTGTTGATCCTCGCCGCTTTGAGCCTGGCGGCCCTGCCGCTCTGTCCGTGGGCGAGTGCTGCGGCGCTGCGCCAAGCCATGGAGTGATCTGGTTTGATTGCGAAATAGATATTTCATTTGACCAAATCGCATTGATTTGGTAACATTAACTAAATAGGTTAAATCCGAGAGTGGCTCCTGTAATCTACCTGCAGAAACAGGGCGGCGTCGTCCCGGCACGGCCCCGCGGCGGTGAGGTGAGCGGAGGAGAAATTTTGGAACGCCAGGATCGGATCATCACGGACCTTATTTACCCTACATTTGTTTGCAGTTGCGTCTAACCTGTCCGACGATGATCAGCCGTTTAGCCAATCCCGCGCGCTTTATGCGGCTCAGCACGACGGCCCTGCCGTGGTGCGGGTGGTCGGCGGTCGCCGTAATCGCCCTCGGCCTCTACTTCGCGCTGGTGGCGGCACCGCCGGATTATCAGCAGGGCGAGACCGTGCGGATCATGTATATCCACGTTCCGGCGGCGTGGATGGCGCTCAGTATCTACTTGTTCGTGGCGGTTGCCAGCGCTGTGGCTTTGGTGTGGCGGCATCCGCTCGCCGAGATCGCCGCAGCGGCGGCGGCGCCGATCGGCGCCGCCTTCACCTTCGTCTGTCTCGCCACCGGGTCGCTGTGGGGCCGCCCGATGTGGGGCGCCTGGTGGGTCTGGGATGCGCGGCTGACCTCGGTGTTGGTGTTGTTCTTTCTTTATCTCGGCTACATCGCGCTGGTGAACGCGTTCGATGAGCCGGGCCGTGGTGCCAGGGCCGGCTCGGTGCTGGCACTGGCCGGGGTGGTCAACCTGCCGATCGTCAAATTCTCGGTCGATTGGTGGAACACCCTGCACCAGCCGGCGAGCGTCGTGCGGCTCGGCGGACCTAAGATCGATATCGCGATGCTTATCCCGCTGCTGGTGATGGTCACCGGCTTTTCGCTGTTGTTCTTGGCGCTCACGATGCTGCGCATGCGGACGGCCTTGAACGAACGCAAGGCGCTCGCGATGCGCCTCAACCGGATGCCCGAGCCGGCGCGCCCGGCCGAGCGCGACCACTTGGTATCCGCCGGTCCGGCCGTGGGCCGGGGCGCCTGATGACCGGCGAAATCGGCCGCTATCTGGCGATGGGCGGTTACGCCGCTTTCGTGTGGCCCGCCTACGGCGTGGCGCTCGCCGTTCTCGGCGGATTGGCTTGGCAGTCTTGGCGGCGCTACCGGGCGAGCAGCAATATGCTCGAGCGGTTGCAGCGCGAATTGCGGACCAGGCCATGACGCGCAAGCAGCAGCGGCTGGGATTGCTGGCGCTCGCTATGGCGGCGCTAGGCGGGGCAACCGCGTTGGTGCTGGTCGCGTTCAGCGACAATCTCGTATTCTTCTACAGCCCGAGCGACCTCCAGGCCAAAGCGGTCGCTCCGGACCGCCGCGTGCGGATCGGCGGGCTCGTCGAGACGCACAGCCTTTCGCGCGGGCCCGACGGGCGCCAAATCTCGTTCCGCGTCACCGACGGCGCGAGCAATCTAGCGGTCGTCTACGAGGGTCTGTTGCCGGACCTCTTCCGCGAAGGACAGGGGGTCGTCGCCGAGGGCAAGCTCCGCCCCGACGGGGTCTTTGCCGCGACGACCGTGCTCGCCAAGCACGACGAAAATTACATGCCGCGCGAGGTCGTCGACGCGCTGAAGCAAAGCGGGCATTGGCAGGAAGGGGGAGCGGCAGGCCCCGCCGCAGCGGCGGCGCCGGTGCGATGACTGACCCTCACCGATGACGCGCCGGCTCGCCTTCCTGCTGCCGGTAGCGGTTTTCGCGGGCTTGGTCGCTGTGTTCGCCATCGGTCTGACCCACGATCCGCATCTGGTGCCGTCGGCATTGATCGATCGCCCCGCTCCCGAATTTACCTTGCCCGGTCTCCAAGAGGGTGCGGAAGGATTGTCGCGGAAAGACCTCGATAGCGGGGTGACGCTCGTCAACTTCTTCGCCTCGTGGTGCGCCCCCTGTCGCGAGGAGCACGCACAGCTGCTGGCGCTGGCGCGCCGCCCCGGCGTCACCGTCGACGGCATAGCCTACAAAGATAAGCCTGAAGATGCGCGCCGCTTCCTCAATACCCTTGGTAATCCTTTTCGCCGCATCGGCCTCGATCGCGACGGGGCCACCGCGATCGATTTCGGCGTTTACGGGGTGCCTGAGACTTATATCGTCGACCGCAGCGGCCACATCCGTTACCGCCAAGTCGGCCCGGTTACGACGGCAGATATTGCCGAGAGAATCCTGCCGGTGATCAGCCGGATTACGGGCGCGACGGGCGCGCCGCCAGGCTGATCCCCCGCCTCCCTAAGGGTCGGACTCGCGGTCCTCGCTGGAGGCTGCGGCGAGAAGACCGGGCAGGTCGCTCCAACCATAGGCAACGGCTTCGACCGTCGAGGCGGCGACCCCAAGCGTCTTGTGCCTCACCAGGCGGGCGCCCAACCGCTCGTAAAAGAAGCGAGATGGGTTTTCGCGCAATACCCAGACGATCGCGGAGGAACGTCCAACCGCGACCAGACGCCGGAACAGCGCGAACACGAGACGCCGCCCGATCCCTTGGTTCTGCCAATCCGGGGCAACGTAGAGGGTGAACACCTCACCGGCGAAGCGGTGGTCACCGCGGTTGGGTCCGCAGCTGCCGAAGCCGAGGAGAGCGCCTCCGTCGCCTACCGCGACCCGCACGTCGCGCGGCTCGCGCAGGATGACGTTGCGCCACCCGAGTTCCCGGCGCCGCGCCGAGAGGCCGACCAAATACGAGGCAGACAGCACACCGGCGTAGGTGGCTCGCCAAGTCTCGACATCGAGCGTGGCGATGCTGCGCGCATCTTCGGGCCGGGCCGACCGGATCGTGATGTGATCCATGGCGGACTATTCTGCCCGTTTTCGGCGCCCGTGGGGAGGGCTTGGAAAGGTTGGCGGATTTATCAGCCGCGGGTCGGGTGTCCGCCGCTGCAGCTTGGCATTCCCCCGCCCGTACATCTATATGGTGCAGCCATGACGAGATACCGGCCGCTCCGCCTGATGTTGTTGGTTCTATGGTTGTTTCCGTTGGCGATGTCAGTTGCCGGCGCCGCGGAGCAGAAGAAATCCAGTGATGCCGCGTCGGCCGCGCCACCGGCCCTACCACAGCGCCTCGGATCTGAAAAAGGTTGGACCGCCTACGTCTACAAAGAGAAGACTGGCCAAGTCTGCTATTTCGCGGGTGGAGCGCAAAAAAGCGAGCCCGCGAACGCGAAGCGCAAGCCGCCGGCGGCGATGGTCACTCACCGCCCGGAGGAAAAGGTCGCCAACGTCGTCAGCTTTGATGAAGGCTATCCGTTGAAGGAGGGCAGCCTCGCCACGCTCGACATCGGCGGGACAAAGTTCGAGCTGTTCACAAACGGCAACAAAGCCTGGGCGCGGACCGCCGATCTCGACAAGGCGATCGTCGAGGCGATGGCCAAGGGAACGCAGGCCGTTATCAAGGGCACGCCGCAGAAAGGGCCGCCGACGAACGACACCTACGCGCTCGCCGGCTTTGCCCAGGCGTTGGCGATGATCGACAAGGCTTGCGGCATCAAACGGTAGTCGAGCGACCACCCTAGGCCTTGCGCCACCATATGTATTGAGCAATGCAAATCCCATTCCCGCCCGCAAGCCTGGGCCGCAATCTGGTCGGGCTCAGTCGTGCCGCACTCGCCGCCGAGATGGCAGACTTCGGCGCCGAACCCTTTCGGGCGCGCCAGCTGTGGCACTGGATCTACCACCGCGGCGTCACCGATTTCGCGGCGATGACCTCATTGTCGAAGGGCTTCCGCGAACGGCTCGCGACACAATACAAGTTGCGGCGGCCGATCGTCTCTCGAACGCTCGCTTCGACCGATGGGACGCGTAAGTGGCTGCTGCAATTTCCCGATGGGCAGGAGGTCGAAACAGTTCATATTCCCGAAGAGGATCGCGGCACGTTGTGCGTCTCCGCGCAGGTCGGCTGCACGCTCACCTGCTCGTTCTGCCATACCGGGACCCAGCGCCTGGTGCGCAACTTGGGGGCGGCGGAGATCGTAGGCCAGGTCATGATCGCGCGCGATGCGCTCGGCGAATGGCCGTCGCCACAGGCTGATCGGCAGTTGACCAACCTCGTTCTGATGGGGATGGGCGAGCCGCTCTTTAATTACGACAACGTCGCCGAGGCGCTGCAGATCGTCATGGACCCCGAAGGCCTGTCGATCTCGCGGCGCAAGATCACGCTCTCGACCGCCGGCGTGGTTCCGATGATCCGCCGCTGCGGTGCCGAGCTCGGCGTCAATCTGGCGGTTTCGCTCCATGCGGTGCGCGACGACATCCGCGACCGGCTGGTTCCGCTCAATCGCAAATACCCGATTGCCGAGCTGCTCGATGCGTGCCGGACCTATCCGGGTGCCAGCAACGCGCGGCGGATCACCTTCGAATACGTCATGCTGAAGGGCGTCAACGACAGTCCCGCCGATGCGCGTGAGCTGGTGCGGCTCTTGGCCGGCATTCCCGCCAAGGTCAATCTGATCCCGTTCA
>DATNKF010000461.1:0-2670 GCA_035603555.1 Allostellaceae bacterium | reverse complement strand
GAATGCCTTCTTTTCAGGCCGCTGTGACGTCTACACCACCGATGCCTCGGCGCTCAATGCCGACCGGCTGAGCCAGGCGCCGAACCCGGACGATTACATCATCCTGCCGGAACGAATCTCGAAAGAGCCGCTGGCTCCGGTCGTGCGCCATGGCGACGAGGAATGGAACGACATCGTCCGCTGGGTCGTCTATGCGCTGATCGAGGCCGAGGAGAGGGGGATTACCCAGAAGAATGTTGACGATATGCTGAAGAGCGAGGATCCCAACGTCAAACGCATGCTCGGCGTCACGCCAGGGGCGGGCAAGGCGCTCGGGCTCGACGAGAAGTGGGCCTACAACGCAATCAAGCTGGTCGGCAATTACGGCGAGATCTTCGACCGCAATCTAGGCAAGGATACAGAGCTCAAATTCGAGCGCGGCCTCAATAATCTTTGGACTAAGGGCGGTCTGCTCTACGCGATTCCGATCCGCTGAGGGGAGCAGGCTGGAGGGGGCATCGTGACGATCGAAGCGGCCTCCGGCGTCACCCGGCCGCATCGTCCGGCGCCCTGGAACGATCCCCGCATTCGCGGCATCTTCTATCAAATCCTGTTCGTCGCCGTCATCGCTGCCCTCGGCGCCTTTCTCATTCACAACACGCTCGTCAACCTGCGCCGCCAGAACATCGCCAGCGGGTTTGGCTTTCTGGACCGCGAAGCCGCCTTTGGCATCGGCGAATCGTTGATCGCCTACTCACCGGCCGACACCTACGCGCGCGCCTTCCTCGTCGGGCTGGTCAACACCCTCTATGTCTCCGCACTCGGGATCGTGCTCGCGACGATCCTCGGCACCGTGGTGGGCATCGCCCGGCTGTCGAGCAACTGGCTGATCCGCAAGCTTGCCCAGGTCTATGTCGAGACCTTCCGCAATATCCCGCTGTTGCTGCAGCTGTTCTTCTGGTGGGCGCTGCTGCGTGAGAGCGCGCCGGCACCTCGCCAAGCCTGGGCACCACTGCCGGGCGTCTTCATCAGCAATCGCGGGATCGGGTTCCCGGTCCCGATCGCCGATCCCGTGCACTCCGGGATGTTGCTGGCGCTCGTCATCGGCATTGTCGTGGCCTATGCATTAAGGCGTTGGTCGAAACGCCGGCAAGCCCTGACCGGTGCACAGTTCCCTACCGGCTTGGTCGGCGCCGCGCTGGTTTTCGGTCTGCCGCTCATAGTGTTTCTCGGTGGAGGTGCGCCGCTCGGGCTCGAGTGGCCCGAACTCAAGGGGTTCAACTTCGTCGGCGGCTCGGTGGTCTCACCGGAATTCGTCGCGCTGTTGATCGGCCTCACTGTCTACACCGGCAGCTTCATCGCCGAGATCGTCCGCGCCGGCATTCTTGCGGTCAGCTGGGGACAGAGCGAGGCGGCGTCCGCGCTTGGCCTCAAACCGGGTCAGCGGATGCGGCTCATCGTGCTGCCGCAGGCATTGCGCGTCATCATCCCACCGATGACGAGCGAATATCTGAGCCTGGCCAAGAACAGCTCGCTCGCCGTCGCCATCGGCTATCCCGATCTCGTCTCGATCGCCAACACGACAATCAACCAAACGGGCCAGGCGGTCGAGGGCATCGCCATGATTATGGCCGTTTATCTCGCGATCAGCCTGATCATTTCGCTGTTCATGAACCTCTACAACCGCGCCGTGGCACTCGTGGAGCGCTAGCTGCAGAACCGAAAATGAATTTCAAAATGTCAGTGCGTTATGCGTCATTCCCGCGAAAGCGGGAATCCAGGGGCCCAAAGTTCGAGCGCCTGCCCTGGACCCCCGCTTTCGCGGGGGTGACGGACAACACATTGATATTACCTGTTTCATTTTGCATCGGCCGCTAGCCATGGCCGACGTCGACGTCACCCAAGAGCTGCCGCTTCCCATCGAACGACCGCAGCCGGTCACGTCAGGCCCGCTCGCCTGGCTGCGTGCCAACCTGTTCAACAGCATTCCCAACACAATCCTGACCCTGGCTGCGCTCTACCTGCTGGCGGTGGCGATCCCGCCGGTGATCCGCTGGGCGTTTGTCGACGCGATCTGGAACGCCGACAGCGGGCGCGCCTGCCGCGGCGCCGGCGCTTGCTGGGCCTTCATCGGCGACAAGCTCCGCTTCATTCTGTTCGGCCGATTTCCCTACGAGGAGGATTGGCGCCCACTCTTCGTCGTTGTGATTTTCGTCGCGCTGATCGTGGCGAGCTGCGACCGCCGTCTGTGGGGTCGCCGCCTCGCCGCCCTCTGGCTCGCCGGCCTGGTAGCCGTGGGGGTGCTGATGCGGGGCGGCATCCTCGGCATGAGCTATGTCGAGCCCGAGCTGTGGAACGGCTTGCCGCTTACCCTGATCCTCTCGGTGGTCGGGATGATCTTCGCCTTCCCGCTGGCGATCCTGTTGGCGCTCGGGCGACGCTCGCAGCTGCCAGCGGTGCGGGCGATTTGCGTCGGCTATATCGAGCTCGTCCGCGGCGTGCCGCTGATCACCGTGTTGTTCATGGCCTCGGTCATGCTGCCGCTCTTCTTGCCGACCGGCATGACGGTCGACAAGCTGTTGCGCGCGCAAGCGGCGTTCATCTTGTTCGCCGCCGCCTATCTCGCCGAGATCGTCCGCGGTGGCCTGCAGGCGATCCCTCGCGGCCAATACGAGGCGGCCGATTCGCTGG
>DATNKF010000460.1:0-4503 GCA_035603555.1 Allostellaceae bacterium | reverse complement strand
GCTGCGCAAATCATCGGGTGCGCTGACCCGAGGTCCGCTCAGTGCGTATCCTTTGACGGGATCCCCCGAGATCGAGCTGCGTGTCGGATGGAAGTCGAGAAACGCCTTTTCCACCGTGCGAAACGCCAACGTCTTGTTGTTGTAGCTGCCGGTCGTGTTGACGTTGAACGCCGGGTCTGTAGCGTCCGACGGGTTAGGCGGTGCCCCGCCCGATTGCAGCGAGCGGTTGCCGAGCTCGTGGTTGTCGAGCAGCGTATAGCTGCCGGTCGCCGCCAGCATCGGCTGCAGGCTCTGTTGGCCCGAGGCGCTCGGCTGCCCGGTGGCGGGATCGACCCCGAGCATGTTCTCCAAATATTTTCTGTCGTAGGCCTTGAGAGCCTCCTCCAGTTGCGTCGGGTCCGCTGTCTCGCCAGTGATCAAAGGAACGGCGGGCGAGCCGGTGCTCGCGGTTTCGTAAATCGCGTCACCGAGGAAAATGAAAAAGTCGAGCTTCTGCGCCGGGAGATTGGCGATCGAAGGATAAGGCCGGAAACGCCCGTCGGCGTCGCCGCTGAAGCCGAATTTCACCGCCGCTCGCTGGCTTGCCGCCGGTGCGGTGGCGAACTGGCCGGTCGGGCTGACAACACCACTCGGCGCCACGAAACGATAGTAATACCGCGTATTGGCGGCCAAGCCGGAGGCGAGCAGCTTCAGGGTGAAATCGCTGTCCGATCTGGTCGTATCGCCCATGGTCGCGACGATGTTGGTGAAGCCTTGATCCGTCGCGACCTGCGCCGTCAGGTTCGTGGTATTGCCGCCGTTATCGGCACGCGTCCACAAGACGGCGTCGGTGCTGGAAGCGTCCCCGGCAGCGACGCCGTCGAATACGACCTCGCTGCGGGCTCCCGGGGCGAGCATTACCAGGACGCAAACCGTGAGCAGCGCGCGGCGCAGCAAGGGCAGAGCCATTTCTTTGTCCGTTAGGGATGCGATGTTGCACAGAATACCGGAACTATGTAACGAACACACCTAACTGCGCGAAGGGCCGCGAAGGGCCGCCCGCGCCTGAGAGATCGGAATGGATTAATCTCCAATTTGAGAGCAGTAATTAGCGATCCGTTCATGGTGGATTTCCCACCAGAACGTTTTGGTGGGACGATTTTGTCTAGTGCGCGCTCGAATGCTTCACTGCTTTCGTCCACGCCGATCATCGCCGGCCCGCTGCTGTCTTCGGACGCAGAAGAATTAACCGCGGGACGACCATCTGCATTTCTTGCTAAAGACGTGCGGATTGACAATATCGCAATAATATAGTACCTTCCGCGCGACGCCGAGGAAGGGTTGGCACGTGCGGAGTTGTATTAACTGATTGGGGTGTGGGATGATGCACACGATCGCAGATGGCTGGCGCCTGCCCGTTTGGAACATGTTGCAGACGGGTGGACAACTATGGGTCGGGCTCGCGCCTGAATCCCACCTGCATTATCAGGCAACCGAGATGGCGGCGCTCGCGTCATGCGCGAGATAAACACGCTAGCAGGGAGCGGATGCTGCGGCTACGCCGGTCGACATCTGCGCCGCAAGCCTTTCAACCCAGAGACGAAATCTTGCTGCAGATTCGCTGCAGATGGCAGATGTACGATTCGCCAATGCAATTTATAATTGCAGAGTGCCGGAGTCAGCCAGGTGAGACACCTACATAAATCCGCATAATTCCGTAGAATGCGAGCCTGGGGAACGGAAACCCATCGGTATGCGGGCGGCCTCGGAGGGGAAATGGCGCAACTGAGCTACGTTCATGGAGCGAGTTGCACGCCGCTGATCGGCGAAACGATCGGGGTCCATTTTGACAAGGTCGCCGAGCACGGCGGCGAGCGCGATGCTCTGATCTCCCGCCATCAGGGCATCCGCTGGAGCTATCGCGCGCTGAAGGAGCGGGTCGATGCCTTCGCCGCCGGCCTCTTGGCGCTCGGCCTGCGACCCGGCGAGCGGATTGGCATCTGGTCGCCGAACAATGCCGAATGGGTGGTAGCCCAATTCGCCACCGCCAAAGCGGGCCTCATCCTCGTCAACATCAATCCGGCCTATCGGCTGGCCGAGCTCGAATACGCGCTCAACAAGGCGGGCTGCGCGGCACTGATCACTGCGGCGCGGTTCAAGGCGAGCGACTATCTGTCTATGCTGGCCGAGCTTGCGCCCGAGCTGGCAAACGCGTCGGCAGGCGAGTTGCGCGCAGGGCGTTTGCCCGATCTGCGTCTCGTCATCGCGATCGGCGATGAGCAGGTGCCGGGCACGGTGGGTTTCGACGCGGTCTACAGTCTCGCCGGCAAGGTCGAGCGCGACCGCCTCGCCACCCTCGCCGGCCAATTGCAGTTCGACGACCCGATCAACATCCAGTTCACCAGTGGCACCACGGGGTTTCCCAAGGGTGCCACGCTGACGCATCACAACATTCTGAACAACGGCTTTTTCATCGCCGAGGCGATGAGGCTGCGCGAGCGCGACCGCGTCTGCATCCCGGTGCCGCTCTACCACTGCTTCGGCATGGTGATCGGCAATCTCGGCTGTTTGACGCACGGCTCGACGATGGTCTTCCCGAGCGACGGCTTCGACCCGCTCGCCACCCTCGAGACGATCGCGGCGGAGCGCTGCACTGCGGTCTACGGCGTGCCGACGATGTTTATCGCCGAGATGGATCACCCCGAATTTGCGAAGTTCGACCTTTCCTCGCTGCGCACCGGCATGATGGCCGGCAGCCCATGCCCGATCGAGGTCATGAAACGGGCCTGCACTCTGATGCACCTCTCCGAGATCGTCATCGGCTACGGCATGACCGAGACCAGCCCGGCAAGCTTTGCATCGGCGACCGACGACCCGATCGAGCGGCGGGTGTCGACCGTCGGGCGGATATTGCCGCATGTCGAGGTCAAGATCGTCGATGCCGAAGGCCGCATCGTGCCGCGCGGCACCGCCGGCGAATTGCTGACGCGCGGCTATCTGGTGATGCTCGGCTATTGGAGGGATGAGGAGCGGACGCGCGAGGCGATTGACGCTGCCGGCTGGATGCACACCGGCGACCTCGCGACGATCGATGCGGAGGGCTATTGCAACATCGTCGGCCGGATCAAGGACATGGTGATCCGCGGCGGCGAGAACGTCTATCCGCGCGAAATCGAGGAGTTCCTCTACCGCCACCCGAAGATCCAGGACGTTCAGGTCATCGGCGTCCCCGACCCGCGCTACGGCGAGGAGCTCTGCGCCTGGATTTGTCTGCGCGACGGCGAGAAGGCGAGCGCCGAAGATATTCGCGCCTTCTGCCAAGGCCAGATCGCCCATTACAAGATCCCGTGCTACGTCAAGTTCGTCGACGGCTTTCCGACAACGGTGACCGGCAAGATCCAGAAGTTCCTGATGCGCGAGCAGATGATCGAAGAGCTCGGCCTCAGCCGACAGAAGACAGCCTGAGGCCCCGGCCTCAGGCTGTCGATGCGCTGGTTCGCCGTTTATCCGTCGCAAGGGAACATTCATGGCCTCGGCCACGTTCCGGATGTGTGCAACGCTCGACCCGAGACATTTCTATGACTCGTGTGTCGGCTCGGGACCTGAGCTAGCTTCCGCAGCGCCGGAAACTTGACGGTTTGTCAGCGAACCGGCCCGTAGGTTGGGCTCAAAGGCTTGTGGAGAAGGGAACGGGATGACGAAGCGATCGATAGCCTCCGGTGCCGTTGGCGCGGGATTGATTTTGGCCTTGGCCGGCTGCACGAACCCGTATGATCCAGCCCAGCGCGCGGTCGGCGGCGGGCTTCTTGGGGCCGGTGCCGGAGCCGCCATCGGCGGTGCCGTTGGCGGCGGAAGTGGCGCCGCTCTCGGGGCGGCGATCGGCGGCGCGACGGGCGCGGTGACCGGCGCTGCGACGACCCCGCCGCCTCCGCCACCGCCACCCGGCGCTTATTATGGTCCGCCGCCTGGCTACCCGCCGCCGCCGCCCGGCTACGGCTACCCGCCGTCCTACTGAGCTGATGCGGCTGCGCGCCGGGGGAGGAGCGGGTTCAGCTCGACGGCAGATCCTTGATCTCCTCGGCGACGTGGCGGATGAACGGCCGTTGCGCGGCGGGCGAGGCGTGGGCGGGAATCGAGGCCTCTATGATCCGCTGCGCGCCAGGCCGAGCACGAGGCATTGGGAGCACGCCCGAGGGAACCGGGGGTTCGCCAGCGCCGCAGGCTTCACCTGAGGTCTTGACCGTCACCCTGGGTTCAGCGCCGGTACCTGGGTTGGAGTAGAAGACGGTCCGGCTGCAGCTTCCGGCACTGGAAGTCACCGAGGTGACAACGACGCCGGAGACTTGGCCCGGCGGTAGCTCGGGCATCGCGGCTTCGATCGCTGGGCCCGAGCCAACCAGCCAAATCGGGGCGTCCGTCAGGGCGCGTGCTGAAATGACGAGGCGCTCGAGCGCGGCCTGCCGATCAGCGATCATCTGGGCGATATCCGGCATCACAAGGGCGAACCCTTGCGCTGCCCAGAGC
>DATNKF010000459.1:0-3635 GCA_035603555.1 Allostellaceae bacterium | reverse complement strand
GCGACGGGCGGTGGTCAGAGGGCCGGCCGATGCTGTCGAAAATCCCGCGGCTGATGGGCCAAACGCTGGGCCTCGTCTCGTTTGGCCATGTCGCGCGAGCGGTCGCGAAGCGGGCGAAGCCCTTCGGGCTGCATGTCATCGCCTACGACCCGTTCATCGAGGAGCTGGTGGCGATCGAGCACGGGGTCGAACCGGTGAGCCTGCCCGAATTATTGCAGCGCGCCGATATTATCTCGATGCACGCGCCGGCAACGGAGAGCGCCAACCGGCTGATCCGCGAGGAGCACTTCCGCCAGATGAAGAAGACGGCGATCTACATCAGCACCGGGCGCGGCCCGACGACCGACGAGGCCGCCCTGATCAAGGCGCTCGATGAAGGGATGATCGCCGCCGCCGGGCTCGACGTCTTGGAGAAGGAGCCGCCGGGGGACAACAACCCTCTCTTGCGGATGGACAATGTGATCCTGACCGCGCACGTCGCCTCGGCCTCGGCCCGGTTCGACCCGGCGCGGCGCCGGCGGGTCGGTCTCGAATTGTCCCTGGCGCTGAGCGGCAAATGGCCGATGTCGTGCGTCAACCCCTCGGTGTTGGCCGGCACCGGATTGAAGCGCTGGCAGCCGGTCTCGATGGAGCGCGGGCCGAATTCCTAGACAACTCGGTGTCATTGCGAGGAGCGTGAGCGACGAAGCAATCTCGTGCCGTAGGACAAACCCCGGACGAGATTGCTTCGCTTCGTTCGCTAATGACAGCACAGTCGCGGGAGGAAAACATGCCTTCTGATCCGATCCGCTACCCCGACCCCAACATCAGGACCCTCGACCCGCGCTTTACGCCGCTGGTGCTCGGCAATGCGGCGGTCGAGACGATTGCGAGGGGCTGTCGCTTCACCGAGGGGCCGGTTTGGTTCGGGGATCTGCGCTGCCTATTGTGGAGCGACATCCCAAACGACCGGATAATGAGATGGGAGGAAGAGACCGGCGCCATCAGCCTCTTTCGCAAGCCATCTCATTACGCGAACGGCAATACCCGCGACCGCCAGGGGCGGCTCGTGACCTGCGAAATGGACGCGCAGCGGCTAACTCGCACCGACTACGACGGCACGATCACGGTGCTCGCCGAAAGCTTCGACGGCAAGCAGCTGACCGGCCCCAACGATGTCGTCGTCAAGTCCGACGGCTCGATCTGGTTCAGCGACAACGGCGCCGGCATTCGCGGCAATTATCTCGGCCACAAGGCGACGCCGCAGCTGCCCTACCGGGTCTATCGGATCGACGGCGCCACCGGCGAGACAACGATCGCGGTCGGTGACATGCGGCGGCCCAACGGTCTTGCTTTTTCCCCCGACGAGAAGCGGCTCTATGTCGTCGACACCCCGGGCGGCGGAGGGAATACGACCCATGTCTATGACGTCGTCGATGACGGCACCAGGGTCGCCAACGGCCGCGCGTTCTTCGATGCGATGCCGGGCTACGCCGACGGCATTCGCTGCGACACAGAGGGCAATGTCTGGGCCGGGTTTTCCGGCGGCGAGGGGCAGGACGGTGTCGCCGTCTTCGCTCCGGACGGCATGCTGATCGGCCGCATCCTGTTGCCCGAGCGCTGCGCCAACGTCTGTTTTGGCGGGGCCAAGCGCAACCGACTCTTCATGGCGGCGAGCCAGTCCGTCTATTCGCTCTACGTCGAAGCGCAAGGCGCCATCGGCGGCTGAGCAAGGCCGCTCTGAGGCGCGGGGTCGGCTGTGGCCCGCCGTGGTAGGATAGCGCGGCGCAACTCAGCGTTCCCGGCTCGGCATATCGTCGGCCAGCGATAGGGTGCATTGTACCAGAGGCCCCTCGCGTTCGCGGAAAGGATCCATCCATGCATGACATCGTCATTAGCGGCGGCACCATCATCGACGGGACCGGACAGCCGGCATTCACCGGCGATCTCGCCGTCGATGGCGGCAAGATCGCAGCGGTCGGCGGCAAGGCCGGGCCGGGGCGGCGGGTGATCGATGCCGACGGCCTGCTGGTGACGCCGGGCTGGGTCGACGTGCACACTCACTACGACGGGCAGGCGACCTGGGACCCGATCCTTGCACCCTCCTCCTGGCAGGGCGTCACGACCATCCTCTTCGGCAATTGCGGCGTCGGGTTCGCGCCGGTGCGGCCCGACCACCGCGATGCGCTGATCGACCTTATGGAGGGTGTCGAGGACATCCCGGGTCCGGTGCTCGCCGAGGGCCTGAAATGGGATTGGCAGAGCTTTCCCGATTTCCTCGATGCGCTCGAGCGGCTGCCGCGGGCGATCGATGTCGCCGCTCAGGTCCCGCACCACCCGCTGCGCGTCTATGTGATGGGCGACCGGGCGATCCGCCGCGAGCCGGCGACCGCCGACGACATCGCCGAGATGCGCCGGCTGACGGAGGAGGCGGTGCGTGCCGGCGCGTTTGGTTTTACGACCTCGCGGACCAACGCGCACAAGACGATGTCGGGCGAGATGGTGCCCGGCCGCTTCGCCGAGATCGACGAGCTGACCGGGATCGGCCGGGGCTTGGGTGCCGCCGGCGCCGGCACCTTCGGCATGAACAGCGATTTCGAGGACGAGACCGCCGAGTTCGCCTGGATCACGCGGCTCGGCAAAGAGATCGCGCGGCCGATCTGGTTCCTGCTGACCGACCGGCCGACCGACCCGCAGCGCTGGCGGCGCATCATGGCCGGCGTCCATGCCGCGCGCGCCGCGGGTGCCTCGGTGACCGCGCAGGTTGCCGGGCGACCGGTCGGGGTCATTCTCGGTGTGGCGACCTCGCTCAACCCGTTCGCGATCCGCGAGCGCTACAAGCCGCTGGAAAGCCTGCCGCTCGCCGAGCGCCTCGCGCGGCTGCGCGACCCGGCGGTGCGCCGCGCCATCCTCGACGACCGGCCGTCGCCGGCGTTGCTGGCCCGGTTCGGACCGCTCGTCCAGCTCGTCGCCGGGCGGTGGGATCGGATGTATGTGATGGGCGATCCCCCCGATTACGAGCCGCGCGCCGAGACCAGCGTCGCCGCGATCGCGGCGCGCGAAGGCCGCTCGCCGGACGAGGTCGCCTATGACTATCTGGCGGCGGATGCCGGGAATTTCTTGTTCTTCCCGGTGACCGGGTACGCCCAGGACGATCACGAGCCGATCCGCGAGATGCTGACCGATCCCGGGACCCTCCTGGGGCTCGGCGATGGCGGCGCGCATGTCGCGATGATCGTCGATGCCAGTGCCCCGACCTACATGCTGACGCATTGGGCGCGCGACAGGAAGCGCGGGCCGGGCCTGCCGCTCGAATACGTGGTGAAGCGCCAGACCAGCGAAACCGCCGATTTCTTCGGCTTTCACGACCGCGGCCGGTTGCAGCCCGGCAAGCGCGCCGACATCAACCTGATCGACTTCGACCGCCTGCGGCTGCATGCCCCCGAGGTCGTCAACGACCTGCCGGCCGGCGGGAAGCGCCTGGTGCAGCGGGCCGAGGGCTACGCGGCAACCCTCGTCGCCGGCACCCCGGTCTTCGAGCGCGGCGAGCACACCGGCGCCAAGCCCGGAAGGCTCGTGCGCCGCGGGAGGTAACGGTCGACTGGAACGAGCTCGATAATCCCGACAGGGAGCTCGTCGAGCGGGCGCAGGAGGCC
>DATNKF010000458.1:0-4552 GCA_035603555.1 Allostellaceae bacterium | reverse complement strand
CATCATGCAGCTCGGCGTGGATCAGATGCACTTGGCGGAGATTGGGGTGGCTCGCGAAGCGCGCCAATCGGGAGCGGTGCTTGACGGTGGCGCCCGCATGAGCATCACCCTCGACCCCGAGCCCGACCAGCAGCCGGATCTTCTCCTGGTTCGGCTTGGTCAGCGTATGGCCAGGGCTGCGGCTGACCGCCGCCACGATTGAGCTCATGATCTCCCGATCAGCGCCGTGCCTCGGCCTCGAGCAGACCGAGAGCGTGGTGCACGGCTGTCCGACGTACCGCCGAGCGGTCGCCGGCGAAGATGTGCCGCTCGGTCCGGCACGGCCCATCGCGCCGTGCCAAGCCGAAAATCACGAGCCCGACGGGCTTCTCGGCGCTGCCGCCGCCCGGGCCGGCAACGCCGATCACGGAGACCGCGAGATCAACGTGCGCGCGAGCCACGGCGCCCGCGGCCATCGCCGCCGCGGTCTCGGCGCTGACCGCACCATGCGCGGCGATGGTTTCGGCCGGAACCCCAAGCAATTCCGACTTCGCGTCGTTCGAATAGGTCACAAAGCCGCGCTCGACGACATCCGAGGAGCCGGCGATCGCCGTCAGCGCCCCGGCGACGAGCCCCCCGGTGCAGGATTCGGCGGTCGCAACGTGCCAGCCGCGGGCCCGGCACGCATCGAGAACCGATTTGGCAAGATCAAGGGTTTCAGCTTCGAACACCGGATACTCCGCCGAGCGCCAGCAAAACCAATAAGGAAATCATAGCGTAGACCGCGGCAAAGATATCGTCGAGCATGATGCCGAGGCCGCCCTTGACGTGGCGCTCTGCCCATCCCGCCGGCCAGGGCTTCCAGATGTCGAAAATCCGGAACAGCAGGAAGGCGAGGGCGTAGGGGAGGGGGGCAGGGGGTGCCGCCAGCAGCACCAGCCATTGCGCCGCGACCTCGTCGATCACGATCGCGCCAGGATCCTCGACGGCGCTCGCCCTGGCAACGGTCGCTGCGGCCCACCAGCCGACGAAGAAAGCCATCGCAACGGCAACCCCAAGTCCAGTGGCACCCCATACGCCGGCGATCACCCAAGCGAAGGGCAACGCGGCGAGTGATCCCCAGCTACCCGGTGTGATCGGTAATAACCCTGCGCCGAACCAGGTGGCCACCAGCACCGCTGGATCCCAGAACGGCAGGCCGAGGGAACGGCGGACGGGCGCTCTCAGAGCGGCAAGCGCACGGTGGCGACGGCCTGTGCCGCGATCCCCTCGCCGCGGCCAGTAAAACCGAGCTTGTCGGTCGTCGTCGCCTTGATGCTGACCCCGTCTGATGCGGTGCCGAGGATCGAGGCGACCCGCTCGATCATCGCGGCACGATGCGGGCCGATCTTCGGGCGCTCGCAGATGATCGTCACATCGACCGCAGCGACCGCCCCGCCGCGCGCGCGAACGAGATCGGCCGCGTGGCGGAGGAACTGGTCCGAGGCTGCACCCCGCCAGCGCGGATCGCTTGGCGGGAAATGCATCCCGATATCGCCGGCACCGATGGCGCCCAGCACCGCATCGGTCAGAGCGTGGAGACCGACATCCGCGTCGGAATGGCCGGCCAAGCTTGCGTCGTGCGGGATCACGACGCCGCATATCCGGACATGGTCCCCAGGGCCGAAAGCGTGCACGTCGAAACCCTGCCCGACGCGAACATCGCCGCGCCGCGCGGCGATCAGCCGCTCGGCGGCAGCGAGGTCCTCTGCTGTTGTTACTTTGAGATTGTCTTCGCTGCCGGCGACCAGCACTGGCGCCAATCCCGCCGCTTCCGCCACTGCGGAGTCGTCGGTCAGCTCGCGCCCCGCCGCGGCGCGATGCGCGGCAAGAATCGCGTCGAAGTGAAAGCCCTGCGGCGTCTGCGCGCGCCACAGGGTGGAGCGCTCTACAGTCTCTCGGATCACCCAATCTTCGGCACGTTTGATCGTATCGCGCAACGGCAGGCAGGGGATCGCGGCCGGAGCCTCGTCGAGCGCGTCAATGACCCGGTCGATCAACTCGGGATCGGGAAATGGCCGCGCGCCATCGTGGATCAGCACCCGCTCCGGGCGACAGCTCGCCAGGGCCTCCAGCCCGAGCCGCACGGAATCTTGGCGTGTCGGGCCCCCCGCCACAGGTGCCATGACGCCGAGACCGGCGATGGCGCGATCGAACGGGTCCCTGTCCTCGGGATGGATAGCCACCAGCACATCAGCGACCCGCGGATGCTCGACAAACGCCGCGACGGCATGGCGCAGCAGGCTTACCCCGTCCAGAGAAAGGTATTGCTTGGGTAGCGCTCCTCCGAACCGGCTCCCCCGACCTGCTGCGACAACAAGCGCGTAAACTGAAGTCATGCGCAAACTTATCGCACGATCGGCGGCCTCGCCATCGCCCGATGGTAGTGCATCGGTCTGAATCTCTACGCCTCTGCTTTCGACCGAGCCAAGGGACTCATGCTTTCTAGGGCTCGCCAGCTCTCGCCGAGGGGCGGGGGTGCCGGTTCGGCCGCACCCCATGACAAAGCCATTTCAAGGGCCGCGCCCGTTTGCGCAAGACGTGATCTCCTGTGACCGATGCGCCCTATCCGGCTTCCATCTTCATCATGCGCAGGGCGTTGCGGAAGTAGATTGCGGCACGCTCGTCCTCGGCGAGAGCGAGACTGTCAAGGGCGGCGATGGTATCTCGAATGAACATCGGACCGCCTTCGGGGTCAAAGGGGCAATCGGTGGCGAACAACACTCGATCCGCGCCAAAGAAATCGAGCCCGCAGCGAATCGCCGAACGCGCGCCGCCGACGGCTGTATCATTGTAAAACAGCCGGAAATAATCGATCGGCCGGCGGCCCTTCGCCTTCATCGCGGCGAGGATGCTGCTGTAATCCTCGTCCGAGGTGCGTGTGCCGAGTTGGTCCCACAGCGGTCCGACGCGGCCTTCGAAGTACGGGATCATCGCACCCAAATGGTGCGTGATGATCTTCATCTCGGGCAGGCGGTCGAACATGCCGGAGAAGACGATGCGCGACATTGCGACGCTTGTCTCGTAGGGCCAGCCCAAGACCTGCCAGATCTCGTATTTGGACTTCGCCTCGCCAAGGTAGTCGGCCGCCCGCGCGTCGCGCGCCGGATGCATCCATATCGGAATCTTGTGGTGGCTCGTCGCATGCTCGAAGACCGGGAGAAACTCAGGATCGTCGAGCGGTCGGCCGTTGACGTTGGTGAAGATCTGGATCCCGCGTGCCCCCAAAGCGACAACGCGGTCGATCTCTTCGAGTGAGGCCTCAACATTGTTGAGCGGCAGTGAGGCTACCCAGGCCGGAAACTTGTCGGGCCGCGTCTCGCAGATCTTCTTGAGCTCGTCATTGGCGACGCGCGCGAGCTCGGGGGTGTCCCCGGGGCCTGCGATCGTCTCAATCGGCGGGTTGGAGAGGGTCAGCACCTGCTGATAAGCCGGCCATCGGTCCATCATGCGGATACGTGCCTCGATGTCGTAGAGCATCGGGATGCTGGTCACCCGCTTGACCATATCGCCCTTACCGGGCGCCAACTCGCGAATACGATCGGCAACGGCGCGCGGCATCACGTGGTTGTAAACATCGATCTTGCGCTCGCTCATGACCGCCCTCCCCAAGGCACGCGGATTATCCGTGCAAAGGCGATCTTAGCCCGAAGCGAGATCGGGGAAGGTGCGAATCACAAGCCTCGACGAGATGCGCGGCGAGGAGCGCCGGGCGGTCATTGCGATAATCACGATCCAAAAATTGTCGAATTCATGTGGCAAAGTCCGGCCAATGGCGAAGCACGGACCGCGGCTGGAGGAAGGAGATATGCGGACTGAAGAGGGTCCGGTTAGGGAGTCTCGCGCGCCGCTAGGTCGAAAGGACATTTCAACCTGAACGTGAGCCTCCGCTGCAGACGCGCTGCAGGCGCAGCGACGGTCGATTCGCGGATGCAACTGTTCATTGTGGTGGGCAGCGGCACAGAGCGTCGGCTCGTTCCGCACCGGCGAGACGGCCGGCTGTCATAAGCTTTCCCGAGAGCCGCTCCTCGCCGCTCGCTATGGTCGCGCTAGTGCGCTCAGAAGCCGATATTGCGGTGCAGCAAAAAAGACTCTAGTATCTGCCCAACGGCTAGGCAGATGGCATAATTGCGCAAATAATGGGCATTTCGGTCGGTTCATTGATGCTCGAGGAGCCGGTCATCCTCGCGCCGATGTCGGGTGTGACTGATCTGCCGTTCCGGCGTCTCGTCAAGCGTCTGGGGGCGGGTCTCGTCGTGTCCGAGATGATCGCCAGCGAGGCGATGATCCGCGAGACCCGGCAATCGCTGACGATGGCGCGCAATTGTCCCGAAGAGCAGCCGATGGCGGTGCAGCTCGCAGGATGCGACCCGCAGGTCATGGCCGAGGCGGCGAGGCTCAACGCTGATCGCGGCGCCCGGATCATCGACATCAATTTCGGCTGCCCGGTAAAGAAGGTCGTCAACGGCCACGCCGGCTCGGCGCTGATGCGGGACGAGAGCCATGCCGCGCGGATTCTCGAAGCGACGGTCCG
>DATNKF010000457.1:0-2490 GCA_035603555.1 Allostellaceae bacterium | reverse complement strand
GAACCATCGAGCCGCCGTGATGAAGAGGGCCGGTGTGGTCTCGCTTCCCGACCTGATCCGTCTGGTCATGGCCGCCGCCGACCGCCCGCCTGAGTCCGCCTAATGCCATGAATCCGCTTTCTCGAAAATGACGAAGCCCGGATAATGACCAGGATGTCGACTAAAGCGGATTCCGTTCGCGTCGTGTTTAGTGATCGCCCGTGCCGCAGGGGGGGGTCGGGTCGCGAACGACCGCATCCCGCTCATGACGGTAACCGGCGCGGACGGCGCACCGAACAGCCTGCTGCGCCTACTGCCGGTAGTTGCAAATATCCACGCTAGGCCGGCTCCGCATTGCCAGCGCCGGCGGGAGCCGTTGCGGCGAGCGTTGCCAGATGTCAAGTTGAGGGCTCAGGATCGAAAACCCGGCCGCGATGACCGGGATTTCGGTAAGATCCCAATGAGTGGGACAACCAGGGAGCTGGCCTAGATTCAGGGCGAAGGTTCGAGCCCCGAGCCTATTGGAGACAAGTTCGTTATCCTGCATGTGGGTTCGGAGTAACTGCGTCACTAGCCTCGGAATCTACCTAGTGCTGCCGACGCGTCTGGCTTGTCGAGATTGCCGTTGTGCTACGAGCTTTGATCGCGGTTCCCATCGTTGCGCTTGGTCCGGCGGCCTATTGCTTGCTCGGCGCGGCGCGAGGCGGTCTAGCGGGGGGGATCGCTACAACCTGCTCCAAGAGTCGGCTTCTTTCATGGACGCTTCGATCCGCTGGGTTTGGTCAAATCCAACAGAACATTGCACGACTGTATCACCCGACGCTGACGCTGGAGGTGCGACGGGCGCTCGGGTTTCATCCTCGAGATCGGCGGCCGCGGCCTCCTTTGCCGCATTGACGACCTGTTCCACCGCCTGCCGTAGCGAGGTAACGACGCAATCGGCGCGCGTGGCCGCGAGCGCACCCTGCTCCTCGGCCTCCTGCGCCGCCAACGTCCAGAACCCGGCGACGATCTTCGCCTGCGGGAGCCTGCGCCGCAACCGCCGTACGAGGTAGCGAGCGTTGGTGAAGTTACCCGGTTCCAGGTAGGAAAGACATGCCACCTGCACGCCCGTCACCTCGAGCCGAACCAGGTTCGCAACCGAAACCGCCTCCGAGGGCACCACGCGCGCGCCGATCCCGTGCTTTTCCAGAAGCTGTGCCAGCATTGCCGCCGCCGCCTCGTCGAGCGATCCGCGACCGGCGACGCACAGCACCGCCGTCTGCCGCCAACCGGGCGGGAGTTCCTCCGGCGAAAGCACCGACAGCAGCGCTGCCACCTCGGTCGCTCCTTCCTCGCGATTGGGCACCAAGGCGTCGTCATGATCGGAAAGGTCGTCGATGACCCATTCGACGGCTTCCTTGACCCTTACACGGTGGGCGTGATCGAGTGCGCCGCGATTGACGTCGAGCTGAGCCAACGCGAGCCCCCTGATCGCGACCTCGTCATAATAGACCGACAAGGGCTTGTCCTTGAGGAACGCTTCGGCTTGATGCGCGGCCTCGTCGGGGTCGTCCGCCAGCATGCGCTGATAAAAGCTCTCCTCCGGCGCCAACGCAGGCCGGTCGCCAAGCAACACTTCGAGAAACTGCAAATGCTCGACATGCCGCCCCAGCACCACCAGGCACATGGTCAGCGGCGTCGACAGGAGCAACCCGATCGGCCCCCAGAGCAATGTCCAGAACGCGGCGGCGACGACGACCGCGACGCCGGAGAGCCCCGTGCTCTGGCCGTAGAGCCAGGGCTCGATCACCTGACCGGTGATCCCCTCGGCAACAAGGAAGAGACCGACGACCCAGAACAGCATCGACCACCCCGGATCGACGGCAACGGCGAGGGCTGCCGGAAATGCGGCGGCGATAACGGGGCCGATGTAGGGGACGAACCGCAAGAGCATCGTGAGGATGCCCCAGAGTACCGGGTTCGGCACGCCGATAAACCACAGCCCGCTGCCGACCAACACGCCCAAGCTCGCGTTGATCCCGGTCTGAAGCAGGAGATAGCGGCTAAGGCGGCGGGCGGCGTCGTCCAGCGCCTGGGTCGTGCGCCGAAGATCGCGCGCACCGGCGAGCCGAATGAAGCGGTCTCGCAGGTCTTGCCGTTGCAGCAGGAAGAAAATCACAAAGACGACGACGATGCCGGCCGTCGCCAGAGGTTGGAGCAGCGGCGCGGCGACCTGCAGGATCAGCTGGAGCGGCGTTGGGTCGGATTGGCGGATCTCGACGGGAACCGGCTTTTGCTGCTGAACGCCAGGCGCGAGGACGGCGGGTCGGCTCGCGGTCGGGCGCCCGATCATCTCGCGGGGCTTGGTGATCTCGTTGCCGAGCTCGGTCAGCATCGCCGCGGCACGCCCGACAACACCGCTGCTGGTCGTCGTGTCCCGAAGCGAATGGATCTTCTCTGTAATATTGTATTGGTATCCGGGCAGGTTCTCGGCCAGGTGCGCAAGCTGGCTACCAATCAGGGCGCCGA
>DATNKF010000456.1:0-8952 GCA_035603555.1 Allostellaceae bacterium | reverse complement strand
CGAACGACGCAGCCGGCTGTATCCCGCAAAAAACTCCTCGTTGTCATAGATATTCTGCGTCATCGCTCTCGCCGCTCGCAGGCAACCCGCGCAAATGTAGCGAGGATTCGCAAACCGGCTTTCGTGCTACCGCGGAGGGTGCCGGCGACCTTCGAGCGGCCGGCGAGGCGCCGGCCGTGCGGCACTGGGAATTCCAGGATCCTGAAGCGGGCGCGCGCCGCCCGCATCTGCATCTCGAGATTCCAGCCATAGGTCATCTCGCGCATGTCGAGCCGCGCGAACACGTCGGCGCGTATCGCCCGGAATGCGCACATATCGCTGTACCACACCCCGTATAGGAGGCCGATGGCGGCTCCGATGAAGCGGCCGGCGAGCGCCTGGTGTGATCCTATGCTGCGGCGCTCGTGGATACCCCGAGTGCGCGAGCCGATCACGAAATCGTATTTGCCTTCGATAATCGGCTGGACCAGGCTCGGGATCGCCTCAGGCCGGTCGCCACCGTCGCCATCGAGAAACACCAGAATCTCAGCCCCTCCCGCGCCTGCCGCGGCGGCACCCCTAGCGCAGGCCCGACCGTAGCCGGGCTCCTTTTCAACGAGTACGGTGGCACCGGCGGCACCAGCCTCGGCGACCGTCGCATCCCGGCTGCCGCCATCGACCACGATGATTTCGTCAACCCAGCCGCGCGGCATCGCCGCAACGACTTGGCCGATTGCCCCCTCCTCGTCGAGGACCGGGATGATCGCGGCGATGCGCGACCGTCGCCTCTCGCTCACAGGCTCCAGCGGACACCGCACGATGCGCAGGCGGCCGGCGGCTCGTTGCTGATCAGCGCGCGGCGAAATTCCTGGTAGAGCGGTCCATTCCAGATCTGCCGCAGGCTCTGCTGTGTTGCGTCGCCCAGGGTGAATCCGTCATAGCCGCGCATCGAAAACGGCGCAATGCAGCACGGGATCGCTCGCCCGTGCGCAGTGAAGTACATCAATGACCAAGGCCGCCGGCAGAGCGACCAAGGCTGATCCTCGGCCCCTCGCTTCAGGCTCGTTCCAGGCTCGGTGGCGCCAGAGGCGTTGAAGCGGACCCCGAATGCTTCGGCGAGTGCCGCCGCCTGCTCGAGTCGCATCGCCTCGTCTCCGCTGAGGTTCTCGAACAAGGCAGACCTGGGGCGAGCAAGTCCTTGCCCCTCTGAAGTGAAGACCAGCCGCTGGAGATAAATCTCGGCGACGCCGATTTCGTGTGCCAACCGGACAAAGTCCGGCAATTGATCTATCGTCTCCTTGAGCCCGGTCAGCCACAGCGACACGAGCGGACGTTCGATGCCTTCGATACGCTGCAGTCTGGTAAACGCGCGAACGTTGCGGACGATCCTCGCGAACATGTCCTTGCCGCGCACTGCCAGAAAACCCCGCGGCTCCGCGGCGTCGAGCGAGACGCGCAGCTCGTCGAGACCGGCGGCAATCAGCTCCCTGCCCTTGCGCTCCGTCAGCAACGTGCCATTGGTATTGAACAGGACGTAAGTACCGCGATCCTTGAGGTAGCGCACCATCCGGGGAAGCGCTTTGACCATCATCGGCTCGCCCACGCCGTGCAACACCACACGGGCGATCCGCGGAAACTGATCGACGATATGGGTGAAGAGCTCCCAGCTCATATCGGCAGGAGGCTCGAGGTCCTCGAAGGTGCGCGGGCAGGTCTCGCACAAGAGATTGCAGCGATTGGTGGTCTCGAGATAAAGGCAGACCGGTTCCTGCTCGGCGATCGGACCGCGCGCGTCCCCGACGGCTTCGAAATACCGGCGCGGGTCGGCTTTAACTTGCGCCGTGGTCGTCATGTCGTCCTCCGGACCTCGTGGCCCAAACGGATCTCCGGGCGACGTCGATGCACGCCAATATGGCAAAGCCGCCGTAGATCACGAACCCCACCCCGAGCGGGATATGCCCGGTTTCAGCGGGGCAGTAAAGCAGGACGGCGGTAAGTGTCGGCCAGAACGCCGGCCACCACGGGGCGACGCACAGCAGCGCCACCAACCAGACAAAATACCAAGCATAGTGGGGGGAGGCGAAAAACACTGCCGCCGCGCCCAATGCAGTTGCCCAAGGCATGCCAGCGACCGGGTCCGCCGGACGGCAGAGCGCGCCGATGGCGAGACCTGCCATGACCGTCGTGGCCACGGCGAGATAGGCCGCAACAGGCACCGGAACGGCGCGGCCGACGAGATCGAGAGCCCAGAAGCCGCTGCCCGAGGCGAGGTTCTCTTCGGCGAAATACGTCGGCAGAAACCCCAGCACCCGCGATCCGACGCCCAGAAAAGGAAAATAGGCGGCAAGGATAATCGCGGCGAAACCGGCCAGCCACCGCCAGTCACCCAGATTTGACCTGCGCGGACGCCACAGCGCCGGCGCCAGCACCAATGGGAAGAATTTGACGAGGGTCGCGGCGGCCAATGCCGCCCCCGACCAGGCCCGTCTGCCGGCAAAAGCCGCCGCGATCGCCAGCGCTACGAAGGCGACCACCGCCGCATCGATGTGCCCCGCGCCGGCGATCTCCCACACCGGCAGCGGGTGCCACGCGTAGAGGAGAATATTCTTCCGCGGCGCTCCCGCAGCCGGCAAGATGAAGAGAAGCGCTCCAATGCCGATCGCCTCGACCACGACGAGCACGAGCTTCATCGCCGTCACCGTCTCGCTGAGCCGGGTCGCTACGAAAAACAGCATCTGCGCGACCGGCGGATAAATCGTCGGCGCGTAGTTGTTGCGGTTGATGTTCGGAAAGATCGCTTCGTCGCGCAACGGCGCGAGGTGAGTGTCGGTCGGAATGTAACGGTAGGGGTTGATCCCGGCGGCCTCGACGCGCCCGTCCCAAATGTAGCGGAAGATGTCGTCCGAAAGGTAGACCGGCGCGGTAAGCGCGCCAACGCGGAGCAAAATCGCCGTCGCCAGGATCACCGTGAGTGCCGGCCGTTCACCGGCGCCGCGCACAACGGCAAGCGCCGCAACAGCCCAGACCGCACCCTGCAGCAACGCTATTACGATAAACCCATCGAGATCGTGCGCAAATTGAGCTGCCAGCCCGAAAGCCTCGCCGGTCAGCAGCAAGAGGGCCAACAGCAGCAAAAACCAAGGCCGCGACATCCACGCCCGCCCTCGCTCTTCTCTCGCGATCCTCAGGTCACGCGGAGGACAACGGGGGGCTGTCGAAGAGATGCCGCACGCCGCCGTTCTTGGTCGCGAGCTGAGCGAGAAACGCGGTTGTACGAGGTGCGGCATAGCTCCCGTCATGATCTGCCTTCACGTCCGGAGCGGACAGCAGGTCGCGCGCGAGTACCGCCAAGCTCGCCTCGTCATCGACGTCGTACCACTCGGCCAAAGGCGCAACCGGTACGCCGATTTCGGCAGCACGCATCATCGTCTGCCGATAGACGCGTTCGGTGCTCCAGTCGATCGCCTCGAACAGCCGCTGGTGAAACTGCTTCAGACCGATCAAGTAGTAGCCACCGTCGGCTGCCGGGCCGAGGACAACCCGGTCGCCCGGCTCCTGCAGGCAGCGGACCGCCTCCACCAGCAGATCGGTCGGTAAGTTTGGGCTATCGGCATTGATCAGGCAGACCGAACCGTAGCCTGCGGCGAAGAGATCGCGCGCGGCGTGGAATAGGCTGCGCCCGATCGTCGGCTCCCTGGGTGCGAGAAGCTTGAAGTTGTCCGGTAGCAGATCCTCGAAGAACCGCTCCGAGCCCAGCGGGTGATAGGCGGCATAGGCGTGGATCGGCGCCCGTGCCGAAGCGGCGGCGAGGTTTGCCGCGACATCGGCGAGACAGCATGTATTGAGTTCTGCTGCTTCCTCGTAGCTCAGCGGGGGGACAAGTCGGGTCTTGACGCTTCCCGCAAGCGATGCCTTGGCCATGATCGCGACGGCACAGAGCTCTTCCGACATGACGGCTCCTCCGACCGGCCGCAACACCCTCCTTAGGAGCCGCTGAACCAATTGTACCCGTGATCTCCCCAAAAACCGCCCGGACTATTGTGAAATCAACCCTCGTCGGAATTCGGATCTTCATCGGATAACCGAATTTGCGCGGCAGTACCTGGTTGGCGATGAGCTTAACCCACCGCGTGAGCGGCGAAATAGGCCTCGACCGCACGCACGAGGCCGCGAGCGAGCTTCTGCTGATGGGCCCGCTGCTGTAGCAGCCGCTCCTCGGCGGCGTTCGACAGGCAGCCGAGTTCCACGAGCGCCGAGGGAACGTCCGGGGCCGTCAGCACGGCGAAATCAGCCGAGCGCTGCGGATTTTCCAGCAGCACGGCCGCTCGTCCGAGCTCAACGACGACCTGGCGGGCGAGGGCGATCGACAGGTTGCTGGTTTGCCGCCGTGTGAGGTCCAGCAGGATGTTGCCGACATCACGCGGCTGCCGCGCCAAGTTGACCCCGCCGACCAGGTCGGCCCGGTTCTCGCTGGCAGCGAGCGCCGCGGCCTCCCGGTCGGACGCCTGAGCCGACTGGGTAAAGACCGAGAGACCGCGCATTTCCATATCCGGGAGAGCATCGGCATGAAGCGATAAGAACAGGTCGGCCTTCCACGCACGAGCGCGAGCGACCCGCTCCCGCAGGGGAAGAAATTCGTCGGTGCTTCGGGTCAGCACGACGCGGAAGCCGCGCCTCGCGGCGAGTTGGCGCGCAAACTCCCATGCGGCCGCCAGAGCGATGTCCTTCTCATGGACGCCATTCGGGCTTATCGCGCCCGGATCCACCCCGCCGTGGCCGGGATCAATGACGACCGTCGGAAGGCGCCGCGTTGGCGGTGCTCCGCGCCCTGCCGGCTGAGCCACAGACGAACCGGGGCGCCATCCGAGGGCAGCACCGAACACAAGCCCACCCAGAACCGTGCGCCGCCCACAGTTGAAGTCCCGCATGCCCCACCCCAGCGGCAGGCTCTCGCCCCCGACGAGAACCGTCGTTTAACTGTAGCTTACCGCAAAATTGCCGGCACCGATAGGCGCCCGGCTATTCGCCGCAAATGCGGTCGTCCTTAGAGCGGCGCAGCGGCAGGGGTCGGGAAAGCGCTTCGGCCACAAAAAGCTGGCGAAATCCCCTCGCCATTCTGAAAGCTATTTCGCGAACCGGTCGTGAGACCGTAAGTTCCACGATCGTGGCCGTGAGCGACTCGCTCGCCTCGCGGCGCAGGCTCGCCATCCCGTACCGCCGGTAATCGGCGACCCAGGCATCGACTTGACGTTCTAAGACACCAAAGGTGGCGGCTACTTTGGCGCTAGTCCACCCATCGACGAGCACGCGCTGAACGATGAGTGCCCGGCGGGGGGCGGTGATCGTGTGGAACCCGGAGGGAGCATTGGGCATATCCCGCTAACGCGAGGATATCCCCGAGAATTCCAAGTCGATCAGCGGGCGACCTCGACGACAATTCGGCCACGAATTTCGCCTTTGAGTATTTTTGGCGCCAGATCCGGCAGGGAGGACAGCGGCACAGTTTCAGTCATCCGCTCGAGACGATCGAACGGCAGATCGCGGGCAAGACGCTGCCATGCTTCGATCCGCTCCTCGCGCGGACACATCACTGAATCGATCCCGAGCAAGTTGACGCCGCGCAGCAGGAACGGGATCACCGTGGCGGGCAAATCGCTGCCCCCGGCGAGGCCACAGGCAGCGACGCTCGCTCGGTATTTCAACTGGGTCAGGATTGTCGCCAGCGTGGCTCCGCCGACGGCGTCGACGGCCCCGGCCCAGCGCTCGCGGTCGAGCGGTCGCGACGGCTTGTCCGCGAGGCTCGCGCGATCGATCAGATCGGTGGCGCCCAGCTCGGTCAAATAACCCCGCAGCTCCGGCCGGCCGGTCGAGGCGACGACCCGATATCCCAGCCGCGACAACAGAGAGATCGCAACGCTGCCGACGCCGCCTGCGGCTCCGGTAACCAGAATGTCTCCGGCATCCGGCCGCAAGCCATGCCGCTCCAGGCCTATGACCGCGAGCATCGCCGTGAACCCGGCGGTGCCGATCGCCATCGCTTGCTGGGTGCTCAGCCCGTCAGGTCGACGCACCAGGTAGGAAGCGTTGACCCGCGCTTTCTCAGCATAGCCGCCCCACTGCGCTTCGCCGACCCGCCAGCCGGTGAGAATAACCGGATCGCCGGGCTTGAACTCGGGAGATTCCGAGTGTTCGACCGTCCCGGCAAAATCGACGCCGGGTATGTGCGGGTAGGTCCGCACCAGCCGGCCGAGACCTTGCAGGATCATCCCGTCCTTGTAGTTCAAGGTCGAGCACTCGATCCTGACAGTGACTTCACCTGGCGGCAGAAGCGCTTCGTCGACCGCCTCGATCCGCGGCACGACTTGGCCGTCCTCTTCGCGCAATACCAGCCCGCGGAACTCCGGCATGTTTATCCGCGCAGCGGCTCGAGGATGCTGACGAAATTCGCGACCGCGGCGCCGCCCATGTTCATGACCCCCGCGAGCGAAGCGCCGGGAACCTGGATCCCGCCCGCCGTGCCGGTCACCTGCATTGCCGCCAGCACGTGCATCGACACCCCAGTTGCGCCGATCGGATGCCCTTTTGATTTGAGACCGCCCGACGGATTGACCGGCAGTCGACCGTCCTTCTCGGTCCAACCCTCGAGGATGGCGCGCGCGCCATCGCCTCTCTCGGCCAGTCCCATGGCCTCGTACTCGATCAGCTCAGCGATCGTGAAGCAGTCATGGGTCTCGACGAGATCAAGATCATCGAGTCCGAGGCGGGCGGCGGCGAGCGCCCGCTTCCAGGCGAGGGCGGGTCCTTCGAATGCAACGAGGTCGCGCCGGCTCATCGGCAGGAAGTCGTTGACCTGCTCGGCCGCACGAAACACCACGGCTTTCTTGAGGCTCAACGCCGTCGCCGTGTCGGCGAGCACCACCGCCGCGGCACCGTCGGAGACCAGCGAGCAGTCGGTGCGCTTGAGCGGGCCGGCAACGATCGGGTTCTTGTCGGAGACGGTGCGGCAGAATTCGTACCCCAAATCCTTTTGCATCTGAGCGAGCGGGTTGGCGACGCCGTTCTTGTGGTTTTTGGCGGCAATCCGCGCGAGCGCATCGGATTGGTCGCCATAACGCTGAAAGTAGCTCTGAGCAATCTTCCCGAAAATGCCGGCAAAGCCGCCTTCTATCGCGTCCTCCTCTTTGCGATAACTGGCGCCGAGCAAGATGTCGCCGACCTGCGCGCCGGAAACTTCGGTCATCTTCTCGACGCCCACGACCAGCGCCAGGCGCGCTCTGCCGGCGGCGATCGCGTTCAGGCCCTGATGAATCGCCGCCGAGCCGGTGGCACAGGCGTCCTCGACGCGCGTCGCCGGCTTGAATCTAAATCCAGGATCGGCCTGGAAGACCAAGGATGCCGGAAACTCTTGACGCACAAACCCGCCATTCATCGTGCCGAGATAGACCGTGTCGATATCGGCCGCGTTGACGCCGGCGTCGGCCAACGCCGCCCGCGTCACCTCGACGATCAGCGACTCGATGTCTCTGCCCTCGTGCTTGCCGAATTTGCTGTGCGCCCAGCCGACGATGCACCCACTCATGCTGCCCTCCAAATGCCGCTCGCGGACCATAGCAAGCCCGCTCGTGCCGCTCTATCCTGATATGGTGCGAAAAGGTCTCGCCACCATCAGCTCAGAGGGAGGGTGGGGCGTCTCTTGACGGTATTCCGAAGCGCCGAATTATCGCGAACCAAGCTCGCGTTCGCCGACCATCCGCTCGTGTCCGTCCACATCGTTCTTGATGCGATACTGAGGACTATTGCCCTCTCCAAGAAAGAGACGGACAATTTTGTAGCGGCCTTTGGCCGTCTGGTCGACGCCACGGTCGGGGAAAAATTCCACTGCCTGGCCAACGCGGTATTTGTGTTCCCTCATACTGATCCTTTCGGAATGGAGATAACGTCGCTGCGGCAGCGCAGCCAATGCCGCCCTATCGAGGCTGCGAGGCCGCCACGGGAACGGGAGGATGCCCGGCAATAATCGGCGGCCTGAGCAATGCATATGCTGCGATCCCAATCACCAAGAGGACCGGGATGACGATCGGCGGAACGAGATATTTCATTGGTCCTCAGGTGAAAGAGAACGGGGTTGCCGGCGTGCCGGCGGCAGATCACAGCACACCGGAGAGCACCACCGCCGCAAGGGCGAGACAGGCGAGCAGGATCATCGCCAGAATATATTTCTTGCCCTCCGCATCGGCCTGCCGACCGGGTGACGCCGCCTGTCGGTGTTCTGGCAGAAGCTCGACCAATAGGCGGCTAATGGCCAAATCGTTCGATGGGTCCGGTCGATCGACGGGCAGCCGAGCGATGATCGGGGCGAGCTTTTCGGCCGCCAGGGCCTTTGGTAAGGCCGCGAGCCGGCCGGCCTCCTCCCAGGGGTCCAAGCCTAGTCGGGTCAAGCCCGAAACAACGTTGAGCGGCATCCCATTTGGTTCCTGGCCGACCGCTGCGAAAAGAAAATCGTTCAGATCTGAGTGGAGCAGCGAAAATCGGGCGGGTAGCGCCATGATCGCATCAAAGGCTCAGGTAGCTCTCATGCCGAGCGACTGGCGCCGGTAAGGCCCCAGGGTCGCGAGCAGCGAACCGTCGCCGTCGATAGCTTCTCGCTGCCAGCTCGAATTCCTACAGACGAGCGCCGAGCTGTTCTGCGCAAGCGCTGACAACCGCGGGGTTCGGAACATCGCTTCCCGCCACTGTCGCCCAGCCGCCCTTTTCGATGATCGCTCGCCGGTCCCAGGATCCGGAAACCTTGGCGAATTCGACCAATTTTGCCGCTGCGTCCGCCTGATGCCGGAATTTTTCGACACAGATCGGCGACAGCACCTCAACCACCGCGGTCTGAGCTCGCTCCCTTGCCATTCGGTCAGCGGTACTGCCGAGCGTCCATCCGAACGATGAGAAACCAATCACAGATATAGCGATCGCGCCGATTAC
>DATNKF010000455.1:0-3632 GCA_035603555.1 Allostellaceae bacterium | reverse complement strand
GCCTATCTCGGCGTCTGACCGCGAGCGTTCGCCGATCGCGAACAGCGTCATTCGAAGCCGATGCGCTCGACGAACCAGTAAGCGCCGGCCGCGGCGACCGCGAGCGACGCGTAGCGATAGACCAGCACCGCCGACGTCGATCGGCCGATGACGAGCATGATTGGCAATACCACGCCGATTGCGATCACCTGCCCCAGCTCTACGCCGAGGTTGAACCCGGCCAGGGCGCGAACCAATGACCAGCCGGAGAGCGCCAGCGGGCTCAGCGCATCAGCGAAGCCGAGACCGTGCACCAGGCCGAACACGAAGGCGACGGCGAGGCGGCGCCACAGCCGACCGGCGCCGAGCATGTTCTCGACCGCCACCCCGATGATCGACGCCGCGATCAGCGGCTCGACGACCGCTGCCGGCGCGTGCACTAGCCCGAGCACGGCCAGCGACAAGGTGATGCTGTGGGCGAGAGTAAACATCGAGGCGATGCCGAGCACCTGCCAGACATTCGCCGCACCCGCCATGAGCGCAAACAGAAACAGCAGATGATCGTAGCCGGTCAGGATGTGCGCGACGCCGAGGCGAACAAATCCGGCGAGCCCGGTCGGGCTGGGAGTGCCCATATCGACCGAGATCCGCGCCGACCCTTGGCCGAGCAGATGCTCGCCGCCGCCCTGCGGCGAGCGGATTGTGGCGATCGTCTGGTAGTGCTCGCCGAACAACCCGGCCCAATCCTCCTCGAGCTCGAAGCGGCCGGGCGCAGCCGAACAATGTAAGGCGTAATCGACAAGCGCCTTGAGGCCGGCACCGACATCACGGATCGCGATGCGGCCGGGCCGACAAGGCGCACCGTCGACGCGGACGACAACCGCCCGGCGCATGGCCTCGGCGAGCTGCTCGGCGTCGGCAGATGACCCGGCCATCGCCCGCAGCAGCAACTGCGATGCCGCTTCCGGCAGTTCCGAGGGCAACACGGTCAGGTGATAGCCGACCTCGCGATCGTTCACCTCCACGACGGCGAGGCCCGTTGCCGTGACATGCGCGTCTAGGGCGGCCGGCAACAGCCCGACGACCAGGCAGCAGACAACAACGGGGATACGCCATGCGCCGGTCATCGCGCCTCTGCGACCATTTGCCAGGCGTCTGCGACGAAGGCTGGCATCAGTAGAATTTCGCTTCGCCCGGCGATCCGGGCGTAACGCTCCAGTCCCAGCGGATTGGTGCCGCCAAACTCGATCGTGACGCCGGCGTCGCCCGCGATGCGTGCGGTGACGGTGAGACGCGGCGGCGCCAGCCCGAACTCGGCCAGCTGCTCGCCCGCAAGGTCGGTTCGTTGCGGCCCCGAATTGTGCAGCAGCGTGAGCCCCTTCTCGATGCGCTCGCCGAGCTCCGCCGTGGTCGCGGTGGTCGCTGCATCCGCGCGCCAGCCGCCGGCGGGGTCGCGGCGAAACGACCAGCGGTTCGCGTCGGTGTTGACTTCGACCGACGTCACCTGCTCGACCGGCCAGTCGGCCAATAAGCCGGCCGGCCTAAACCTGGCCAATCCGGGCTCCGGCCGCTCGCCCTCGAAGGCCAAGAGGCCGATGAACCCTGCCGATAAGGCCGCGGCGACCGGCCACCCCCACCCCCTCACGTCGACCTCGTCACGCCCGCCGGCGCCACCACACCAGCCCCCCGAGCAGCGCCACCGAGCCGGGCAATGCCAGCACCGTCGCGATGAAGATTGCGCGCACCTGCGCGCCGGTCAGGGCTACGGTCGGCAGCACCTCGACCGGCGGTTTGACGACCGGCGCCCGCTCCTCGCGGATCAGCCACGAGATGCTGCCGAGCACCATGTCCGCATTTGCCAGATAGGGAAAGAAGGAGTTGCTGGCAAAGTCTGCATCGCCGAACACGACGAGTCGGAAAGGATTGCCCGAGCCGAAGCGACCCTCCGATGCGGCGGCGAGCGGGATCGCGCCGCGCGGTGCGCTCTCTGCCTCTTCGCTTGCCCTCAGGCGGTCGGTGATCCGGTAGCTTTGCGCGCTGGTCGAGAACAGCTCTGTCGCCCTCGCCTGCGCCGCGGGCATTGTCTCGACTGGGCGAGCCCCGGGATAGATCGACAGCGCCAACGCCCGAGTGATCGGATGGCGGGCATATCTGGTCACCGCGATCATCTGCTCGTCGGTGAAATAATGGTCGAGCGGATCGACGACGAACCCTTCGCGGAGCCGGATGCCGGCTTCGGCCAGGACGGACGCCAGCGTCTCATCGACGGTGTAGTCCGGCTCGATCAGCATCAGCACGCTCTCGCCGCGCTCGAGATAGGCGCGCAGGACGCCGGAATCGGGGCCGGTGTAGCGGGTGCGCGGGTTTGCCACGACCAATGCCGCGCAATCCGGCGCGACCTGTTGTCCGCCGGCGATCAGCGTCTTGCGCGCGACAAGGCCGAGCTTCTCGATGGTCCGGCGCAACCGGCCGAGCCCGTGCTGCTGCATCTGGATGACGCCGACGCCTTCAACGTTGTGGCTGTGGCTCTGGACGCCTTCGAAATGCGTATGAAATTCGAAATTGTCGATGTCGTATTCGCCATGGCCGGTGGCAAAGCAGACTACCGTCTCGCGCGCCCTGATCGCCCGCAGGATGGCGAGCGCAATCTCTTCCTCGTCGGTCGTGATCACCTGGATCCGGCGGTCGCCGGCACGCACGACGGCGGTGTTGTAGACCTGCACCCCCATCTGATTGGCCAGGGCCGGATGCTGGTCGCTGTCGACGGTCTCGACCTCGAGACGCGGATTGAGCCGCGCCAGCAGCTGCACGATCGTCGCAGCGCCGCGGCCGGCGGGATCCTGCTTCTGATAAAAAAAGGTCAGCTGAACGGGCTGCGTCAGCCCGCGCACGATTTCCTGCGCTTCTGCCGACGGGGTGAAGGCCTGCTCGTGGGTCAGATCGAACTGGAGGTCATGGCGATAGAGCGCGATGTTGGCCAGAATCGTGACCGCGACCGCAGCGCCGACAATGGCGCATCGGGCGAGCCAGCGGGTGAGTCCGATCGCCGGGATCGGCAAGCGCAGCGCGGCTGCGAACAACACCAACGACGCAACAACGACGCCGCAGAACCACAGCGCGCCCGCCGAGTCACCGAGCCCGGTCATCGCGCTCATCGTTCCATCAGGCGGCGCGTCGTCATAAAGAGCGCGAACAGCGACAGCGTGATGAAGTAGCCGACGTCGGAGAGAAACACCTCGCCGCTCGCCAAGGGCTTGAAATGGCCGATCAGCGACAGGTTGACAGCGAACAATTCGAACGGCTGCGGCAACAGATAGGCCACCGAATCGGCGAACCACAGCATCAGGAACGTGCCGAGCGACAAGGCCGCGGCAACTACCTGGTTTTCGGTGAGGCTCGACATCAGGAGCCCGAGCGACACCAACAGGCTCGCGTTCAACAGGACGGCGAGATAGCCGCTGTAGATCGGGCCCCAATCGGGATCGCCGTAGAGGCCGAGGACGACCGCATAGGCGAGCGAGCCCGCGAACATCAGGATCAACAGGGACAATGCCGCGAGGAATTTCGCCAATACGATCCAGATCTCGCGTACCGGCGCGGTCAGCAGCAGCTCCAAGGTGTCGGTGCGCCGCTCCTCGGCAAAGGCGCGCATC
>DATNKF010000454.1:0-13295 GCA_035603555.1 Allostellaceae bacterium | reverse complement strand
GGCAGTCGACATGACCACCGCAACGATGGCGCGGCTCGCCAAATTACCGAATATCGTCGGCGTCAAGGACGGCACTAACGACCTGACCCGCCCGCTCAAAATGCGGGTCGAGATCGGCGCGGATTTTTCCCTGCTCTCGGCCGAGGACGCCACCGCTGTCGCCTACCTCGCCCAGGGCGGGGATGGTTGCATTTCGGTGACCGCCAATGTCGCGCCGCGGCTTTGCTCGGAAATGCACGAGGCATGGCAGCGCGGCGATTTCAAAACGGTGCGTGAGATAAACCAACGGCTGATCCCTCTGCACGATGCCTTGTTCGCCGAAACGAGCCCCGCGCCGGTAAAGTATGCCGCCTCGCTGCTCGGCCGCTGCACCGCCGAGGTTCGTCAGCCGCTTTGGGCGATCCAACCCGAGACGCAAGAGAAGGTGCAGCAGGCGATGCGAGGCGCCGGTCTCCTCAACTGATGCGCCTTAACCGATGAGGACGGCAGACCGCTACGTTGCGCAGAACCGCCGCGCGCGCCACGATTACCTGATCGAAGACACGATCGAGGCGGGGGTCGTCCTGCACGGCACCGAGGTCAAGGTGCTGCGCCAGGGACAAGCCAGCATTACCGAGGCCTATGCCGATCAGAACAGGGGGGAACTCTACCTCGTTAACGCCAACATTCCGGAATACGCCGCTTCCGCGCACTTCAATCACCAACCGCGGCGCCCGCGTAAGCTGCTACTGCATCGCAAGCAGATGAACCGGTTGCTGGGTGCGATCCAGCGCGAGGGCATCACGGTGGTCCCGCTGTCGATCTATTTCAACGAACGCGGCCGGGCCAAGGTCGAACTTGGCCTCGCCCGCGGCAAACGAAAGGCCGACAAGCGTCAGGCAGAGAAGCAGCGGGACTGGCAGCGCAGCCGCGCCCGTCTGCTGCGCGATCACGGCGCCTGAGGCGGCTCCACCCGACCGAGGCGCTGCACCAGTGCGGCGAACACCGCCTCGAACATCGCGACCGTAAGCTTTCCCGTATTGGTGTTATAACGCGAGCAGTGATAGCTGTCAGCCAGCAGCCCACCCTTGGGCAGCGCATGCAACCGGCCGTGTACAAAGGGGAAGAGAGCGCGGCGCAAACCAAGTGCTGCGATTACGGAGGCGTGGGCGATGGCGCCAAGCGCAAGGATCGCTCGGATCCGATCCGTCGCGGCCAGTTCGCCGGCGAGAAAGCGGCGGCAAGTCGCGATCTCGGCCGGTTGCGGCTTGTTCTGCGGGGGGACACAACGCACGGCATTGGTGATGCGTGCCCGGCGGAGCACGAGACCGTCATCGGGCCGGGCATCGTAGGCACCTCCAGCAAACCCGAATTTCCGCAAGGTATCGTAGAGCAGCGCGCCCGCGTGATCACCGGTGAACGGTCGCCCGGTGCGGTTCGCTCCCTTTAACCCCGGCGCGAGGCCGACGATCAAGAGTTCCGCCCGTTCGTCGCCAAACGACGGGACCGGAGCATTGAACCATTCCGTATGATTGGCCCGCTGGACCTCGCGGAATGCCGCAAGCCGCGGGCAGAGCAGACAGTCTCGCGGCGGCCCCGCTCCCGGAGACGGAAAAGTCAAGCCTCCTCGACAGGCTCCGCGCGCGCTCGATGGAGCTCTTCGCGAGGATGATGGTTGCGCATTACGCTCGGGGCGAGATCCTGGAGCTCGATGAAATTGTCGGCTTGCCGGCGCAGATCATCTGAGACCATGGGCGGCGAGGAACGGATCGTCGACACCACGGATACGCGAACCCCCTTACGCTGGACCGCCTCGACCAGCCGCCGGAAATCACCGTCGCCGGAGAACAGGATGGCATGATCGATGTATTGAGCCATCTCGAGCATGTCGATCGCCAGCTCGATATCCATATTGCCCTTTATTCGGCGCCGCCCCATCGCGTCGGTGAACTCCTTTGTCGGCTTTGTAACCATCGTGTAGCCATTGTAGTCGAGCCAATCAACGAGCGGTCTGATCGGCGAGTACTCTTGGTCCTCGACCAAGGCAGTGTAGTAGAACGCTCGGATTAGCCGTCCCTTGGTGCTGAACAGTTCGAGCAACCGTTTGTAGTCGATGTCGAATGCCAAGCCACGCGCGGCGGAATAGAGGTTGGCTCCGTCGATGAATATGGCGATTCGCTCCTCTGGATAGAAAACCATGTGTTACAAATGCTCCGTCAGATTCGATAATGTAACGCAAATGTCTTACAGTGCGCATCCTGGGTCAAGGAGGGGCGAGGTGCGCGAGGGTGCAAAGTGATCCTGATCGGCATCGGCGGCAACCTGGCTAGCGCACGATTTGGGCCACCGCGCCAAGCGCTTGCCGCCGCCCTCGGGGCGCTCGAAACGGAAGGCGTCCACATTATCGCACGCTCGGCATGGTATCGGACCGAGCCTATTCCGCCTTCGGACCAGGCATGGTTCGTCAACGGGGTCGCTTCGTTGGCAACCGCTCTCCCCGCGTCGGATTTGCTCGCTGTGATGCAAGGGGTCGAGACCCGGTTTGGCCGCGTCAGGGGCGAGCGGAATGCGGCGCGAGTACTCGACCTCGATCTACTCGATTATCGGGGCCAAGTGATCGAGACCGCCGCGCTAGTCCTGCCGCACCCGCGGCTTCACGAGCGCCGATTTGTGCTCGTGCCGCTCGCCGAAATCGCGCCGGCCTGGCATCACCCGCTGCTGGGGCTGACAGCCGAACAACTGCTCGCCGGCCCCCTCACGAAGCAGCCGATCGAACGGCTGCCAAATTGATCGAAAGTCGGTGCAGTCGATTGCCCTCGTTCCACCCGGCCGATATAAACTGTGCATCGGAGTCGCCCGTTTAATGCAATGACCGGATACCAGACGGCCCGCGCCTGCATGGTCGAAAGCCAGCTCCGGCCCAACAAGGTCACGGACAAGCTCTTGCTCGATGCCTTTTTAGCAACACAGAGAGAGCTTTTCGTTCCCGAGCATCTCGAGGGCGTTGCTTACGTCGACGAAGATCTACCGCTCGGCAAAGGCCGCCACATGATGGAACCGAGGGTCGCAGCTCGTCTACTGCAGGCGGCGGCGATCGAGCGCACCGACACGGCGCTGATTGTCGGCGCTGGTACGGGATACGAAGCGGCTGTTGTCGCCATTCTGGCGCGGAGCGTCGTCGCCCTCGAAGAGGATCCAGAGCTGGCTCGGCGGGCGCGGGCGGCTCTCGTCGAGCACTCGATCGCATCGGTCAGCGTCGTCGAGGCACCGTTGCCGCAGGGCCATCGGGCGCGCGCGCCTTACGACGTGATCTTCTTCGGCGGAGCGGTCGCCGAAGTGCCCGCCGAGATCGGCTCGCAGCTCGCCGATGGGGGACGGTTGATGGTAGTCGTCAAATCTGGGAGCGGGATGGGTCACGCCACCTTGACGACGCGGATCGGCGGAGGTCTGGCGCGCCGGGTGCTCTTCGACGCGGCCACTCCGCTGCTCCCCGGTTTCTTCCCGAAGCCGGCCTTTACGTTCTGAGAGCAGACGCAGTGCTGTGTGCAACCGCTAAGGCATTGACGCCTGGATCCAACCGGGCAGTGGGGGCGTATCGCGTCGGTCGTGACGATCCGCGGTTAGCTTCGCGGCGAAAGACAGGGCTGATTGCGCTCGCTTGCTGCTTGATCATGTCTGCTCCGGCCGGGTTGCGGGCCCAAACATTGACCCAGGCACTCGCAGATGCCTACAACACCAACCCACAGCTCCTCGCCCAGCGCGCCCTGCTGCGGGCAACCGACGAGCAAGTTCCGCAAGCGCTGGCGAACTGGCGGCCGACGGTCAACTTCACCGGGCAGGTGGGCATTGCGACGTCGTCCGAGCAACTTCCTCCGGGGCCGACGTCGGTGAACCCCATTACCAACGCAGTCACGCGTAGTACTACTGATCGTCGGCATGTACAGACCAGACCAGACTCGCTCACCGTCACGGCGACCCAGCCGATCTACACCGGCGGACGCACTGTGGCGCAGACCAGCCAGGCGATCAATCTCGTAGAATCGGCGCGGGCGCAGACCCTGGCGGTCGAGACTACGGTGTTCCAAGCTGTTGCCCAAGCGCATCTCGACGTCGTGCGCGATCAGGCCCTGCTCGAGGTTAACCGTAACAACGTGGCGGTCCTCCGCAAGCAGCTCGAGGCGACCCAGGACCGGTTCCGGGTCGGCGAGGTGACCCGCACCGATGTCGCACAGGCCGAGGCCTCCCTCGCGCAAGCGGTTGGTCAATTGGTCACGGCTCAGGGTAACCTCGAGATAAGCCGGGCCGAATATGTCCGCGCGGTCGGACATCGTCCCGGGACGCTGATGCTGCCGCGCGAGCGCCCGGCACTCCCGGCCACACAAGAAGAAGCCGTGAGCCTCGCCGGAAGCAATAACTTCAACGTCGTCTCGGCAATTTTTGCCGAGCTCGCCGCTCGTGACAACATCGACTTTGTGCGCGGCCAGCTGTTGCCGCAGATCTCCGTCGTCGGCAGTCTCAGCCGCAGCGCTGACCAGTCACCTAATTTCAAGGGCATTCTTACCAATTCCGCACAAATTCTGGCGCAATTGACGATGCCGCTCTACGAAGGCGGTGCGATCTACTCGCAGACGCGACAAGCCGAACAGACGGTCGGGCAACGGCGCAGCCAAGGCGACGACGCGCGCCGAGCGGCGGTGCAGACGGTGACTCAGAACTGGTCGACCTTGCAGGCGGCGCGGGCGAGCATCTCTTCGTTCGCTCAGGCGGTGCGCGCAGCGCAGATCGCCCTCGAGGGCACGCAGCAGGAAGCGCTGGTTGGCACCCGCACGGTGCTTGACGTTCTGATCCAAAACCAGACGCTGCTCACGACCCAGTCGCAACTGATCACGGCGGAGCACGATGCCGCCCTTGCCGAGTTCAATGTCGCGGCGGCGACCGGCCGGCTGATAGCGCCCGAGCTCAAATTGCCGGTGAAGCTCTACGACATGGAGCGGCACTACAAGCAGGTGAAGGACAAGTGGATCGGTTTCCGCGGCGGTCTTTCGGAGTGAGCAAGGCGGCGGCGCTCGGGCCTGCTGGCGAAGCCCGATCGCTATACCCAAGTAAATGATACTTCCCTGCTCGATTGGTTGTCCTCCATGCCCGATGCAAAATCCGCTTCAGAACCCTCTATGGAGGAGATCATTGCCTCGATCAGCCGCGTCATCGCCGAGGATAAACATCCCGGAAACACGCGAATGGACGATGCGCTGCGGGGCGGAAGGGTCTCGCCTCGTCAATCGGAGGGGAGTGATATCCTCGAATTGACCCAGGTGGTCGACGAGGACGGCTCGGTCCGCCGGATCGCCTCGCGGACGGCAGAGGAAGTTGCCCCTTCGAGCGCGCCGGGGATAGCCGGCGGGTCGCGTCCGGCGAACGCGACCGCGCACGTCGACTCTCAGGAACATGCTAAGAACGAGCCGACGCTCGGCCCGGTTAGGGAGCGCATCGTCTCAGCCGCTACATCCGGAGCAGCGGCTGCCGCCTTCGCTCAACTCGGCGCCCTGCCGCGCGATCGCCGCCGGGAGGGAGAATTGCCGCTTGGTGGTGCCGAACATACGCTGGGGGAGATCGTTCGGGAAATGCTGCGCCCGATGCTGCAATCGTGGCTCGACGAACATCTTCCCGATATCGTCGAGCGGCTAGTCCGCGAGGAGATAGCGCGCGTCGTCGGGGAATCGGGGCTGCGCTGATCGGTCGGGAGCAGGCGCGTTCGAACAATCGGCAAGTCTCTGACCGACCGCTTCAGTCGAGGACAGTTTAGGGATGCTGGACAAGACTTATCAGCCTGCCGCCGTGGAAGGGCGCCGCTACGCCGTGTGGGAACGTTCCGGCGGCTTTGCTGCCGAACCCAACAGTGAGCGACGACCCTACACGATCATGATGCCGCCGCCGAATGTGACCGGAAGCCTTCATATCGGGCACGCGCTCAACTTCACCTTGCAGGATGTGCTGGTTCGCTATCAGCGCATGAGGGGTCGCGACGTGTTGTGGCAACCGGGCTCCGATCACGCCGGCATCGCCACCGAGATCGTCGTCGGGAACCAACTCACCGCGGAAGGGACGACGAAGCGCGCGCTCGGGCGGGACGGCTTTGTCGCGCGCGTGTGGAAATGGAAGGAAGAGTCGGGCGGCGCCATCGCCCACCAATTACGTCGCCTGGGGGCCTCGCCGGATTGGAGCCGCGAGCGCTTCACGATGGATCCGGGCCTCGCTTCCGCTGTTCGGCGAATCTTTGTGCAGCTCTATCGCGAAGGCTTGATCTACCGCGACAAGCGGCTCGTCAACTGGGATCCGGCGATGCACACCGTGATCTCGGATCTCGAGGTCCAAAGCCGTGAGACCAAGGGTTCGCTGTGGCACATTCGCTACCCGGTGGCGGAGCTTCCGGGCCGGTTCGTCACTGTCGCGACGACCCGGCCGGAAACCATGCTGGGCGACACCGGCGTCGCCGTGCACCCAAACGATCCGCGTTTTGCCGACCTCGTCGGCAAATCGGTACGCCTGCCGCTCGCCGACCGACTGATTCCGATCATCGCCGACGCGCATGCCGATCCCGAGACCGGGAGCGGGGCGGTGAAGATCACACCCGCCCACGATTTCGCCGATTTCGAAATCGGCCGGCGGCACGGTCTGGCGCTACTCAACATTTTCGACCAGGACGCCCGGCTCAACGACGCGGCACCCGCACCCTATCGGGGCCTCGACCGATTTGCCGCGCGCGAAAAGGTGGTCGCGGATCTGTCCGCCGCGGGGCTCCTCGATAAGGTCGAAGACCACACCCTGATGATCCCCCATCACGACCGATCGGGAGAGGTGATCGAACCTTGGCTCACCGATCAGTGGTATTGCGACGCCCGCGTGCTGGCCGGTCCGGCGCTCGCCGCGGTCGAGGACGGACGCATCCGCTTCGTCCCTTCCCAATGGGAGAACACGTTCTTCGACTGGATGCGCAAGATCCAACCTTGGTGCATTTCTCGCCAGCTCTGGTGGGGACACCGGATCCCCGCCTGGTACGGGCCGGACGGGACGCTTTTCGTCGCCGAGACCGTAGAGGAAGCGCAGCGCGAGGCGTCGGCGAAATATGGTGATGCGGTTTCGCTGCGACGTGACGAGGATGTTCTGGATACTTGGTTCTCCTCGGCATTGTGGCCGTTTTCGACGCTCGGCTGGCCCGAGGAGACGCCTGAGCTTTCGCGGTATTATCCAACAGACGTTCTCGTCACCAGCTTCGACATCATCTTCTTCTGGGTGGCCCGGATGATGATGATGGGGTTGCACTTCATGGGGGAGGTGCCGTTCCGCACCGTCTACATCCATGCCCTGGTGCGCGACGAACGCGGCCAGAAGATGTCCAAATCCCGCGGCAATACCATCGATCCGCTGGGGCTCATCGAGCGCTATGGTTGCGACGCGCTGCGTTTCACGCTAGCCGCTTTGGCGGCACCCGGGCGCGACGTCAAGCTCGCCGAAAGCCGGGTCGAGGGGTACCGCAACTTCGCGACCAAGCTGTGGAATGCGGCGCGTTACGCGGAGATGAACGTCTGCGCGCTTGTGGCCGATTTCACGCCGGCGCAATGCCGGCTGACTGTCAATCGCTGGATCGCTACGGCCGCGTCCGACTGCGGCGCTGCGGTCACCGCCGCTCTCGACGCCTATCGCTTCGACGAGGCTGCGAGCCTCTTGTATCAGTTCGTGTGGGGCACGTTCTGTGATTGGTACGTCGAGTTCACTAAGCCGATCCTGCAAGGCGACGACAGCGCCCGTGCCGAAACCCGGGCCATGACCGCCTGGATCTTGGGGCGCATCGTCCATTTGCTGCACCCGATCATGCCGTTCATTACCGAGGAGATCTGGCAGAACCTCGCCCGCGAGGACGAAGGCCTGCTGCTGACAGCACCCTGGCCAGAATTTTCTCCCGAAGCCCACGATCTCGCCGCTTCGGCCGAGATGGAATGGGTCGTGCAGGCGATTTCGGCGATCCGCGCGCTCCGCGCTGAAATGAACATCCCGCCCGCCGCTCGCGTCCCGCTTCTGATCAAGGACGTGGAACCTGCTGTAGCAGAGCGGATCGAGCGCCACCGAGAACATTTCATGCGCCTTGCCCGAGTCGACCGGTTTGAGCCGGTGGTGACGGTACCTGCGGGTGGAATCCAAGCGGTAGTTGGCGGCACCGTCCTAATCCTGAGCGTTGGCGATGTGGTCGATCTCGCCCGGGAAAAGGCGCGCCTCGGCAAGGAGATTGAGAGGCTCGACTCCGAGCTGAGAAAGATCGCCGCCAAGCTCAACAACCCCAATTTTCTTGCGAAAGCCAAGCCCGAGATTGTCGAGGAACAGCGTGACCGTGAAGCCGATGTGAGCCGTGATCGCGATCGCCTGAAGGTAGCTTATGCCCGGCTGATGGCCATCTGATGGTGCGGGCTCGAACCATCGGCCCCGAAGATATTGTTCCCGCCGGCCTAGTAGGGCGCGGCCGGCTCGAGGAGATCCGGCGGGTGGCCGAGGAGTTTGCAGTCGCCCTGACCGCGGACGTTGCTGCGCTGATCGATCCGGATGACCCCGGGGATCCGATCGCTGCGCAGTTTGTGCCGAGTGCGGCGGAACTGGTCGCCGCACCCGAGGACCGGACCGACCCGATAGGCGACGAGCGCTGGTCACCAGTCCCCGGCATCGTGCATCGCTATGCCGATCGAGTGCTGCTGAAGCCGATTTTGCTCTGCCCGGTCTACTGCCGCTTTTGCTTTCGCCGCGAGGTCGTGGGCAAGAGCCCGGCGATCTTGACCGGGGAGGCGCTCGCGTGCGCCATCGATTACGTTCGCAACCATTCCGAGGTCTGGGAGGTAATCGTCACCGGCGGCGATCCTTTTCTCCTTGCGCCCCGGCGCGTCGCGGAGATCGTGCGAACACTCGACCAAATTTCCCATCTCGGGGTGATCCGCTTCCATACCCGTGTTCCGATCGTAGACCCAGGCCGGGTGGACCCGGAGCTTGTCGAGGCGCTCGACGCGGAAAAAGCGGTCTACGTGGTCGTCCATGCCAACCACCCGCGGGAGTTGAGCCCATCTGCAAGAGCGGCGGTGATCCGCCTCTCCCGCGCCGGGATCCCGCTCTTGTCGCAGACAGTCCTTCTGCGGGGCGTCAACGACGACGCGGCGGTACTTGAGACCCTGTTCCGACATCTCGTCGCGATGCGGGTCAAGCCCTACTATCTGCATCACGCCGATCTGGCCCGCGGCACCGCACATTTTCGCACCGGCATCGCGACTGGTCAGCGTCTGGTGCGCGCGCTGCGTGGCCGGATCTCTGGCCTGTGCCAACCGACCTATGTCCTGGATATTCCCGGCGGCTACGGCAAGGTCCCGATCGCCCCCTGCGCCGTTTCCCCGCGAGGGGAGTCATGTGGGTGGACTGTCGAGGACCCAGCCGGCGTCCAGCACTCCTACCCTCCCGATCCGGAGGGTTGAGGAGACCCGCGTGGCCGAACCGAATGATCCGGTGATGATCATCGTCGGCGGCGGCGCGATCGCGCTGGACACGGCGCAAGAGCTCAGTGCGTTGCAGGGCCATCGTGTCGTGGTTCTGTGGCGCCGCGATGCCGATTTTGCACGCGCGGTGGAGGATATCGGCGCCGTCTACATCGCCGCAGCGCGCCCGGACAGCACCGAAGCGCTCGACCGCGCCGGCGTGCGTCACGCTGTCACGATCCTCGCTCTGTCGCCGGATGATCAGCTCAACCTGCACGCGGCACTCTTGGCGCGCGATGCCAATCCGCGCATTCGCATCGTTTTGCGGCAGTTCAACCGAACCCTCGCGCACAAGCTCGAGCAGAATCTTCCGAACTGCTCGGTCCTGTCGCTGGCGCGGCACTCGGCCGCGACTTACGCCGCCGCCGGGGTCGACCCCGCATGCTTCAGCGGATTGCAATTCCCCGAGCCCGACGGTCCGCTGACCGGCTTTGCGACGCGAGTGGCCGAAAGCTGCGGCGTCGGCGGCGAGACCGTCGCGGGCGCCGAGCGGGTATTGGGCGCACGCATCCTTGCCGTCGATGGCAAGACCGGGCTCGCCCGCGACACCGTCCTCGCGGGCCGGGCGGAGCTGGTCGTGTATGGTGACGTCGCCGGGCTGCAGAGCAGCGCGCCTCGCCGGCCGGCCGCGCGGAGCCACCCAGCGCTCGGCCTAAGGCTGCGCTTGCTGTTGCACCCCGCTCGACGCCAGCCACCTCGGCTCAATCCGATCCTCGTCCGCCTCGCCCTGGCGGCGCTCGTCGCGTTTCTGCTCGGGACCTGGTACTTCCACCATGTCTTCAAAGGAGCCTGGCTAGACGCTGTCTACTTCGTGGTCGCGACGATGACGACGACCGGCTACGGTGATCTGACCCCCGACCGAAGCAACCCCGTCGATATCGTCGCGGCTATGCTGCTGATGCTGGCGGGCATCATCATTACCGGCCTCTTCATCGCTTTTGGCGCCTCGTTGCTGACGCGGGTGCACTGGGTCAGGATGCAAGGTCTGCGCCCTGTGCATCGTCGCGCGCACATCGTCGTTTGCGGAGCCGGCAGCATCGGCAGCGAGGTGATCGGCCTGCTCCTTAGTCTCGGCAAGCAACTGGTCGTCGTGGAGATCTCTCCCGATACCGCCATCATCGAAAGGGCGCGCGAGCAGCGGTTCGACTTGCTGACCGGAGATGCCAGCCGCGACGCGACACTCGATCTGTGCAATCTCAATGCGGCGCACGGCCTGATCGCTCTGACCAATGTCGATACGCTGAACCTGGAGATCGCGCTCGGCGCGCGCGCCCGCAATCCGACAATGCCGATCGTGCTGCGTATCGCCGAAGCGAGCTTTGCCGAATCGATCGCCCGGCACTTCGAGTTTGAGACGATCTATTCGGCCGCAGCTCTCGCGGCTCCCGCTTTTGTCGGCTTGGCGCGTTTCCGCGGTTCGCGTGGGCGCGTTGCGCTTGCCGGTGAGGAGTTTGCGGTGGGTGAGGTCGGCATCACCGAGGATGGCCCGCCGATTGCGCCGCAAGACGCGATCTTGCTCGCCGTGTCGCGGCAGGGCGACTTTGCGATTGCCGACGATTTCGCAAAGCTCGGGCCGGGCGACCGTGCCCTGGTCATCGTCCCGCTCGCGCCGTTCAGAGAGGGAAAGGACACACTCGCCGCCGCGGCGGAGCGATGGGGGGGCTAGGCTAAACTGCCAGCTCGCACCAGATCGGCGTGTGGTCCGAGGCGCGCTCCTTGGCGCGCGGCTTCTTGTCGATCTCGCAGGCTGCAACCCTATCCGCGGCGTGCGGCGACAACAGCAGATGATCAATGCGCAGCCCCTCGTCGCGGTGCCAGCGGCCGGCCTGATAGTCCCAGAACGTGTAGCGATGCGTCTCGTGATGAAACACGCGATAGGCATCGGTCAAGCCAAGATAGAGAAGGGCGCGAAACCGTGAACGCGCCTCGGTCCGGCACAAGGCATCGTCGCGAAACGCTACCGGATCATACACATCGTCATCGGTTGGACAGATATTGTAGTCGCCGGCGAGGACGAAGGGAATCTCACAGCGCAGCAGTTCGCGGGTGTGGGCAGCGAGACGCTCCATCCAGGCGATCTTGTACGTGAATTTATCGGTCCCGACCGGATTGCCATTCGGCAAATAGATCGACGCTACGCGGACCTCGCCAAAGGTGCCCTCTAAATAGCGCGGCTGCTCGTCCTCCTCGTTACCGGGTAGGCCACGGACCAGCCCCTCGGGCGAACGCTTCGACAGCAGCGCCACCCCGTTATAGGCGCGCTGTCCGATCGTTTCGACATGATAGCCGAGCCCCTTGACCTCGAGTGTCGGGAAATCGGCAGTCGGACATTTCGTCTCCTGCAGGCACAGGACGTCGGGCTGAGCGTCTTCGAGGAACGCGAGAAGATGAGGTAGCCGTGCTTTGACCGAATTGACATTCCAGCTGGCAATCTTCACGTCGGGTCTCGGCTATGCCCATCAACCGATCGAAAAGGAATTGCCGCAGCCGCAGGAAGAGGCCGCATTTGGATTGTGGATCTGGAACGCAGCCCCCATCAAATCCTCTACGAAGTCGATCTCGGCGCCATCGAGCAGGCCGAGCGACACGTCGTCGACAACGACAGCGACGCCGTCCCGCTCGAACAGGAAATCGTCGTGATGACGCTGGTCGTCGAAAGTGAAGCCGTACTGGAACCCGGAGCAGCCACCACCCGAGACGGAGATCCGCAGAAATGCGTCTTCAACCTGTTCTTGATCCCTCAGCATCGCGATGCGACGCGCGGCATTCTCGGTCAGAACGATCCCGCGCTGCTCGATCTCGCTTGTGCTTTCAGCCATCTCGTCAACGCTCCCGGTTCGGTATCGACAGTCTATTTAGGCATACGTAGGCATCTGGTCAAATGCCCTCACCCTCCCGCCCCTCTCGGCGCACGCGTGCGTGCGCCGGTCGGGTAGCGCATCTTGGATGCGCCAGGGGTCCCAGCCCTCTCCCCGCTCGCGGGGAGAGGGCTGGGGTGAGGAGCAGTTTGTGCTAAGCTGGGTTCTCGAAGCGGGAGTTGAACAGATGCTGCGCGCCTTGGAAGGCGGGCTCGGTCGAGAGCACCAGGCGGAGCCGGAGGACAAGCTTGCTTGCCTGACGGCGCTGGAGCGCAAGGTGCTGTGGCTGTCGACCTGGATGATACATAACGCGAACCATCTTCGGCCGAGCCGAGATGGGCTCAAGGTCGGCGGCCACCAGGCATCAAGCGCCTCGGTGGCAACTCTGATGACGGCGCTCTATTTCGACGTTCTGCGGCCGCAGGACCGCGTTGCGGTCAAGCCGCACGCATCGCCGGTCTTCCATGCCATCCAATACCTACTCGGACACCAGACCCGCGACAAGCTCGAGCGGTTTCGCGGGTTCGGCGGGGCCCAATCATACCCGTCGCGAACCAAGGACGGCGAGACCGTCGACTTCTCTACCGGATCCGTTGGGCTTGGCGTCGGGATGACCCTGTTTGCCTCGATCGCCCAGGATTATCTCCGTCTGAAGCGCCTGACGCCGACGCACGATCCGCCGGGCCGCATGATTGCGCTGGCCGGCGATGCCGAGCTCGATGAGGGCAACATCTTCGAGGCGTTGCTCGAAGGCTGGAAGCACGATGTCCGCAACCTGTGGTGGGTGATCGACTACAACCGCCAGAGCCTCGACGCCGTCGTCTCCGATCGGCTGTTCGGCCGCATCGACGCGCTGTTCGAAATGATGGGCTGGCGCGTCGTCACGTTGAAATAC
>DATNKF010000453.1:0-4375 GCA_035603555.1 Allostellaceae bacterium | reverse complement strand
CCTCGGGTGCAGGCTTCGGCGGGTCGAACCGGAACGGCTTGCCGTCGCTTCCGGTCAAGGTGTCGGTCAGTGGGTTGAACGACAACCGTCCGCCGAAGGCCATGGCGGTGACGATCTCCGGGCTGCCGATGAAGTTCATCGTCGTCGCCTTGCCGTCGTTGCGCGCCGGAAAGTTGCGGTTGTAAGAGGTGACAATCGTATTGGGCTTCTCCGAGGCCTCGGTCGAGCGGCGCCATTGCCCGATGCACGGACCGCAGGCGTTGGCCAGCACGGTGCCGTCGATGTCCTGCAACGAGCGCATCTGCCCGTCGCGCTCGATCGTCGCGCGCACCAGCTCCGAGCCCGGCGTCACCAGGAACGGCACCGCGGCCTTGAGGCCGTGCGCTTTGGCCTGCTCGGCCACTTCGGCCGCACGGCTCATATCCTCGTAGGAGGAATTGGTGCAGCTGCCGATGAGGGCCGTCGAGATCTCGTCGACAAAGCCGTTCTTCGCGTCCCTGACCTCGACGGCGAGCTTTGAGACCGGCCGCGCCCGGTCGGGCGAATGCGGCCCGACGATGTAGGGTTCGAGCTTCGAGAGGTCTAGCTCGACGACGCGGTCATAGAATTTGGCCGGGTCGGCCTCGACCTCGGGGTCGGGCCGCAGCAATTCGAGGTTGGCCTCCATCGGCGCCACCAGATTGCCGCGCCCGGTGGCGCGCAAATACTTCGCCATGCGCTCGTCGGCCGGGAAGATCGAGGTCGTGGCGCCCAATTCGGCACCCATGTTGGTGATCGTCGCCTTGCCGGTGGCGCTGATCGTGCGCGCGCCGGGGCCGATATATTCGACGATGGCGTTGGTGCCGCCCGATACGGTGAGCGCCCCGGCGACGAAGAGGATCACGTCCTTGGGTGCCGTCCAGCCGCTCATCTGGCCGGTCAGAAAAACCGCGATGTGACGCGGATAGAGCACCTCCCACGGCAGCCCGGCGATGGTCTCGACCGCGTCGGCGCCGCCGACCCCGACGGCGCAGGCGCCCAGCCCGCCGGCATTGGGCGTGTGCGAGTCGGTGCCGATGATCAATTCCCCCGGGAAGGCGTATTGCTCGAGCACGACCTGGTGGATGATGCCCGCACCCGGCCCCCAGAAGCCGGCGCCGTATTTGGCCGCGGCCGACCGCAGGAAATCATAGACCTCCTGGTTCTCGGCGAGCGACTCGCGGAGATCCTGCGCGCCCTCGTGCCGCGCCTGGATCAGATGGTCGCAATGCACCGTCGTCGGCACCGCGACCTTGTCGCGCCGGGTCTGCATGAACTGCAACAAACCGGTCTGCCCGAGCACGTCCTGAAAGACCACGCGGTCGGGGCGGGTCTGCAGGTAGCTCTTGCCCGGCTCGAGCTCCTGGTGTTCCGGGTCGTCGAGGTGCCCGAGCAGGATCTTGTCGGCCAAGGTCAGCGGCCGCTGCAGTCGACGCCGGACGACCGCAAGGTTGCGCGCCATGGTTGCGTATACTGCAGCCGCCATTTCCGGGGTCGATTCGATAGCAACCATTGTCGAGCCTCGCTGGGAATTACCTCCTCGCGCCGGCAACGTAGCGGATGGCGAACGAGGCCGATCGCACGGCCCCGACCTCCCGTCCCTATACCGGCTGCTCAGATCGCGTCGAGCTGCCAGGCGACGTCGTTGGCGATTCCCCAAAGATAGCCGATTTCGGCTTGCCCGACGAGTGCGTAGGCCCGCCCCTGGTGCCGCCAATACAGCAGGTTGACGTCCTGACGACGATCGAAGGTCGGCGGAATGTTCGGCAGCTTCGAGGACCCGATGATCAGGGTCAAAGGACCGATCGCCTTGTTGTCGGTCGTATAGACGAGCTCCGCCGCCGGGCGGCCTTCGGCCACGACCAGCTTGGCGCCGCGGAAACTGAGCCCCCAGGGCTTCAGATCCGGCAATCGCACCTCCTGGGGCAGGCTCTGACTGATCTTTTGCAGCGCCTCGCCGGTGTCTCCCGTAGCCGGCACGTCCAGCCCCGGGTTGTCGCCCGCGTTGACGAAGAGCTTGAAGTAGCCGGCGGCGTTGTCGAGCCAGGCGCCGTTAGCGGCGGCTGCCTCAACCGCTGGCCGCTTGCCGGCTGCGCTATCGGGCAAAAACTTGGCGACGCCCAAATAGACCGCACCCCCGCCGACGACGAGACCGAACAGCGAAGCGGCGACCGGCATTGCGATCCACCAGCGGTTGGACACTACCGGTGGCGCGCTCGCGCCTCGGCGGAACGGGACAATCTGGGCACCGGCCTGTTCCTCGAAGGTCTCACCCCGTGCGGCGCTGATCAGCCGGTCGGGCACCGGCTCGTGGAGGACCTCGTCGTAAGCGAGCCGCAACAGATGCGTCGAATCGGCGAGCGCTGCCAGCTGTTGGCGTGCGACCGGATCGGCGTCGAGCCAAGCTTCGACTTCGCGCCGCTGCGCCGTCTCCAACTCGCCATCCAAATAGGCGACGAGACGATCGTCACCGAGCTTCTGCATCCGTCCTACTCCTGTCGACTCCCCGGCCAGCCTCCAATTTCGCCTGCAATGCCATTCGGGCCCGGGCGAGACGGCTCATGATCGTGCCGACCGGCACCTGCACCACCTCCGCAGCCTCCTTGTAGCTCAGCCCCTCGACCGTCACGAGCAGCAAAGCCGTTCGCTGATCCGGCGGCAGCAGCTCGACGGCGCGCCGCACCTCGCTGAGGGCGAGGCGTGCTTCGACACGCCGCACAGGCTCATCCGATCCCAGCCGCTCCTCGGGGACATCGGCCTCCTCTTTGCGGACGTCGCGGGAGCGGACTTGATCGATCCAGATTGTTTGCACGATGCGAAACATCCAGCTGTCGAACCGTGTACCCTCCTGAAACTGGTGCTGCCGGGCAAGCGCGCGCTCGCAGGCAGCCTGAACGAGATCGTCGGCATCGCTGGGGGATCCCGAGAGCCCGCGAGCGAAGCGACGCAGCCTCGGCAAGACGGCGATCAGCTGATCGCCGAACCGGATGCTCGCAGGATCCCTATTCGAAACCAAGCGTACCGGCGATCCCGCCAATCCGTGGCGAAATGACAACGCCCCTCCTAGACTTCTATTCCCGGCGGTGCTCGCCGGGGAGCAGTCCGCGGCTGACTACGGACGGATTTTTGACCCTGGTGACGTCTCCGGTAGGGTTCGGCGTGACGTCAAACGGTTCACCTCGATATCCTATATCGGGGGCCAAAGACGGCAAAAGCAAGATGATCTTCGCGCGAAGCGGGCGGACACGCACCGGGTTCGCTCTTCACAAATCCGGGGAGCCGCGCCATTGTGCGCGCCGGTGCCGGCTCGGCTATTGGGGAACCGCCGCTCGATGAAAGTCGCCATCGTCAGGGAGAGGCGGGCCTATGAATGCCGAGTGGCGGCCTCTCCGGACTCGATCAAGCGCATGGTCGAGATGGGCCTCGATGTCGTCGTAGAGAGCGGCGCTGGCGCGGAGGCCATTTTCACCGACGACGCGTTTGCTGCGGCGGGTGCCGCGATCGCCCCTGATGCGGCAGCAGCGTTCGATGGTGCCGATATCCTGCTGAAGGTGCAGCGCCCGCTAATCGCTGAGGAGGCAGGGATCGACGAGCTGCGGCACCTGAAGCGCGACACGGTGTTGATCGGCCTGCTGCAGCCGCTGCGGCACCCCGTTCACATCGAAGCCTACGCAAATGCCGGGATCACCGCCTTTGCCATCGAGCTCTTGCCGCGGATCACCCGGGCGCAGGCGATGGATGCGCTCTCCTCGCAGGCCAACCTCGCCGGCTACAAGGCCGTGCTCGAAGCCGCCGACGAATTCGGCAGGGCCTTCCCGATGATGATGACCGCGGCTGGCACGATCAAGGCTGCACGGGTACTCGTGATGGGCGCCGGGGTCGCCGGGCTGCAGGCGATCGCCACGGCCCGCCGTCTCGGCGCCATCGTCTCGGCGAGCGATGTCCGCGCGGCGGCCAAGGAGCAAGTCGAGAGCTTGGGCGCCACCTTCATCACCGTCGACGAAGCCGCCTCGCGATCGGCGGAGACCGCCCAAGGCTATGCGCGGGAGATGGGCGAGGACTACCAGCGCCGCCAACGCGAGACCATCACCGCCGCCCTGAAGCGGACCGACATCGTCATCTGCACGGCACTCATTCCCGGGCGCAAGGCGCCGATCCTGCTGACCGAGGCCATGGTCGGCGAGCTGGCGCCCGGCTCGATCGTCGTCGACCTCGCGGTCGAGTCAGGCGGCAATGTCGAGGGCAGCCGGCTCGGCGAAGTCGCCACCACGCCGAACGGGGTCAAGATCATCGGACATGCTAATATGGCCTCCCGCATACCGGTCGATGCGAGCCAGCTCTACGCGCGCAATCTGTT
>DATNKF010000452.1:0-3867 GCA_035603555.1 Allostellaceae bacterium | reverse complement strand
GTGCGCGGCCTCATCCTGATGTGCAGCATCGGCATACGCCGACGCGAGCGCGAGCAGAAGCAGCGCGTTCGCGTCTCGGTCGATCTCGTTGCGGCATCAGGCGCTGCGTCTCCTGGCGAGGACCGCCGGCGCGTCATCAACTACGAGAAAGTGGTTGCCGCGATCCGCGAGATCGCACGTGCCGGCCATATCGACTTGTGCGAAGGCTTCGCCGAACGGATCTGCGCGGCGTGCCTCGCCGATCCTCGGGCCGAGCGAGTGCGCGTCTGGGTCGAGAAACTCGACGTGTTCGCGGATGCCGAAGGCGTCGGCGCAGTGCTGGAGCGGACCCGGCCCGCCTCAACCGTCAGAGATCGCTCGCCATAGGGCGAGCGCTTGACGGGTTTCGACGACATCGTGCACGCGCAGGATCTGCACGCCCTGTTGCACCGCGCACAACGCGGCGGCCAGTGAGCCCGGCAGACGCCCGTCGGGTGACTCGCCACGACTCAGCCGGGCGATCATCGATTTCCGCGAGACTCCGAGCGCTACCCCGCAGCCGAGCGCGTGAAATGCGCCGATGCCGGCGATGAGCTCGAGGTTGTGCGGGACCAGCTTGCCAAAGCCGATCCCCGGATCGACGATGATTCGTTCGCGCAGGATCCCGGCTGCAGCGCAAGCCGCAATTCGGCCGTCGAGATATTCCAGGACCTCGACGAGCGCCGAATCATAGACCGGCCGGCGCTGCATCGTGCCCGGTTCGCCCAGCATGTGCATCAGCACAACCGGTGCCGCACGCCGAGCGACAAAGGTAAGGCTGTCGGGATCGTGGGTCAGCGCCGAGACATCGTTGACGATGCGCGCGCCGGCCGCGAGCGCTCTTTCCATGACCGGCTCGTGCCGCGTGTCGATCGATACGACAGCACCGGTCTCGGCGAGCGCGCGCACGACCGGCTCGACGCGGCGGATTTCTTCCCCGGCCGGCAGCTCGGCGGCACCGGGGCGCGTCGACTCGCCGCCGACATCGACAATGTCGGCGCCGGCGGCGACGAGTGCGCGGCCGTGTGCGACCGCGCGCTCGGCATCAAGCCAGCGGCCACCGTCGGAAAAGCTGTCGGGCGTCACATTGAGGACGCCCATCACCAAGGGGCGGTCGAGGGGAAAGCCTGCCCAGGGTCGTCGCGCCGCCGACAGCAGCGCGATCCGTTCTCGCGCGCGTAATGAGAAACGCCTGCCGGCATTCGTCACCCAGCCCTCAAACTCGGCAATCGGGGCTGTTACCGAAACCGGACGACGATCCGAGCCCAGTCCGATGCTTGCCACCATGGAGAAAGCGAGGCCGGGACGGGCGAGCGGCCGAGCCAGCCCCGCAGTGACCGCCTCGGCCGCGGCATGTCCGTAAACCAATCCCAGCGGCCGCAACCAGAGGCGGTCGTCGGCGATACTGTGCAGCGGCGTCCAATCAATACGGCCGGCGCCGGCTGCCGTGTTCGCGCGCCCCATCAGGACGGCGGCGGCAAGGGGGCCCGCTGAACCGGCGCGTTTGGGGGCGTTGCTGCCCCGGGTGGGGGGTATCCTGCCGAGGGTGGGGGGTATCCTGCCGAGGGTGGGGGATATCCCGCCGAGGGTGGGGGGTATCCCGCCGAGGGTGGGGGGTATCCCGGCGGCGGACTCGCCGGTGGTGGCGGCGGATAGCCGTAATACGGATAACTCCAGGTATAGGGGTAATACCAGGGATAGGGCCGCCAGTATCCGGTGTAGGCGTCGTAATAGCAGCCGGACAGGGCCCCCGCGCCCGCCAGCGCGATCAGCACCGCCCGCCACATGCGACGAGTGTCCCTCATGGCATCCTTAGCTCCCGGTGAATTTCGGCGGGCGCTTTTCGAGAAAGGCCCGGACGCCCTCCGCGAAATCCTCGGTCGCCGCACAGGCGGCAAAGCTCTCGGTCTCGCGCCGCAGCTGCGCGTCGAAGGCATCGCCGAGGGTCGCCTGGAGCAGCGCCTTGGTCCGGCCATAAGCATGCGTCGGTCCCGCCGCGAGCCGCGCCGCCAGTGCGGCAGCCTCGGCGGCGAGTGCGTCGGCCGGGACGACGCGGTTGACGACACCCAGCTCCAATGCTCGCATTGCGTCGAAACGATCGCCGAGCAGCATCAGCTCCGCCGCCCGCTTAAGCCCGACAACGCGCGAGAGCGTCGCTGTCATCCCGCCATCGGGGCTGGTGCCGAGATGGATGTAGCCCGAGGTGAAGACTGCGTCCTCGGCGGCGAGCGCCAGATCGGCAGCCAGCACGAGGCTGAGGCCGAACCCGGCGACGGCCCCCTGCACAGCGGCGATGACCGGTTTCGACATATGCCGCATTCGGATCAGCAGCGGGTGAAGGGTGTCGACGATCCGATAAAGCGCCTTCTGCCGCTCTGTCGGCGACAGCCGGATCAGCTCGGCGAACATCGTGATGTCGCCGCCGGCGCAGAAATGCGCGCCGGCGCCGCGCAGCAGCACAACGCGGGTGCCGTGGTCCTCGGCCGCCTCGGCGACAGCGGCGGCGAGCTCGGCGATCACCTCGCGGTTCACCGCGTTGAGGATCTCCGGCCGGTTCAGAGTGATCTCAAAGACACCCTCGTGCCGCTTGGCGATCACGCTCGGCATCGTGTGGCTCCTGATGCGCTTCGGTCTATCATGCCGGGCGCTTCAGCGGAGACGATACCATGAGCCACACGATTGTGCGCGGCGGGCTTGTGCTCGACATCGCCAAGGGGACCGCCGAGCCCGCCGATATCCTGATCGAGGACGACACGATCCGCGAGATCGGGCCGCCCGGTTGCCCCGCCCCCGATGGTGCCGCTGAGATATCCGCCGCCCGGCGGCTGCTCCATCCCGGCCTCGTCAATGCCCACACCCACGGCCACGGGAGCCTCGCCAAGGGAATGGGCGACCGCTGGACCCTCGAATTGCTGCTGGCGGCGGCACCCTGGATTACCGGCAACCGCAATACCGAGGACAAGTATCTCTCGACCCAGCTCGGTGCCGTCGAGATGGTGATGAAGGGCTGCACCGCGTGCTACGACCTGGCTTTCGAATGGCCGTTGCCGACAACCGAGGGGCTGGCGCAGATCGCTGCGGCCTACGCCGATGTCGGCATGCGCGCGGTTGTCGCCCCTATGGTCTCCGACCGAAGTTTCTACGAGGCGATCCCGGGCCTCCTCGACGCGCTGCCGCCGCCCCTCCAGGAGCGCGTTGCCGAGCTGCGCCTGCCGCCCGCTGAGGCGACATTGGCGGCGATCCGCACTGCGCTTCATGGCTGGTCGCTCGACCGCGACCGGGTACGGCCGGCGGTCGCGCCGACGATACCGCACCATTGCTCGGATGCGTTCATATCCGGCTGCGCGGCGCTGGCGCGGGAGTTCGATGTCGGGCTGCACAGTCATGTCGCCGAGTCGAAGGTCCAGGCGGTGACCGGGATCCGGCTTTACGGCCGCACCCAGACGGCCCATCTCGTGACGCTGGGCGTGCTCGGCCCGCATTTCACCGTCGCTCACGGCGTGTGGCTCGACGAGGACGACATGGCTCGGCTCGGCGGCCGCGGCGCCTCGGTCGCGCACAACCCGGGCAGCAACATGCGGCTCGGCAGCGGGCTCGCCGATACCAGGGCGATGCTCGAGCGGCGGGTCAACCTCGGGATCGGCACCGACGGGGCCAATTGCTCCGACAATCAGAACATGTACGAGGCGATGCGGCTGGCCTCGTTCGTCTCGAAGGTACAGGGCCCCGATTGGCGGCGGTGGCTCACGACCCGCGAGGCGGCATTGGCGGCGACCGCGGGCGGTGCCCGGGCTCTCGGCTTCGGCGACCGCATTGGGCGGATCGCCCCCGGCTGGAAGGCCGATATCG
>DATNKF010000451.1:0-3376 GCA_035603555.1 Allostellaceae bacterium | reverse complement strand
TCTCTACTGGATCGAGGAGCCGGTCGCGACCGACGACATCGACGGCAGCGCCCGGGTCGCCGCGGCCTTGGCCACACCGATCGCCGGCTATGAGACCGAGATCGGGCTCTACGGCTTTCGCGAGCTGATCACCCGCGGTGCGGTCGACATCGTGCAACCCGACATCGCCTGGGCCGGCGGCTTCTCGGAATGCCGCCGCATCGCTGCCCTGGCGCAGGCCCACCACCTGATGGTGGCGCCGCACGCCTTCGCCGGTGCGGTATTGCTCGCCGCGGCTTTGCATTTCGTCGCCTCGATCCCCAACGGGCTGGTGCTCGAATTCGACCAGAACCCGAACGGGCTGCGCGACGAACTGCTGAAGGAGCCGTTCCGCGAGGAGCGCGACGGCACGATTCGGCTGCCGGAGCGGCCGGGTCTGGGCATCGAGCTCGATCCGGCCGGGGTCGAGCGCTACCGCGCCGCATGACCGGCCGCACGCTGTACTCGATCGGCTACGAGAAGGCGCTGGTGACGGATGTCCTCGCCACCCTTACGGGGGCAGGTGTGGCAACATTGATCGACGTTCGCGACCGGCCGATCTCGCGCCGGCCCGGCTTCTCCAAACGCCAGCTTGCGGCGGCGATCGAGGATGCCGGAATGCGCTACGTTCATTTGGCGGCGCTGGGCACGCCGCCCCAAGGCCGCCTCGCCGGCCGCCAACGCAAATGGGATTGCTTCTGGCGGATCGTCGAGACGAAGCTGGCCTCTACCGAGGCGGAGCTCGACCTGCAGCAGGCTGCCGAACTCGTCCGAGCAGCGCCCTGCTGTCTCTTGTGCTACGAGGCCGATTGGCAGGTCTGCCACCGCCGCCGCGTCGCCGAGATCCTGGCCCAGCGCCACGGCTTCGAGGTGCGGCATCTCCAGACAATAGCGCTATAGTAGCGCCGCGGTGTGTGAAAGGCTCAGCGCTGCTAAACCAACAATACGGGGAGGATTATGCGGATCACGAAATACCATCTGATCGCGCCGATCTTGCTCGGCTTCTTCCTGCTCGTGCCTTCCGCCTGCGCGCCACCGGGGGCGACGCCGAGCTCGCAAGCGCAAATCCCGGCAATCGCCCCAGGAATGGCTCGAGTGTGGCTCATGCGCGATAACGACCCGGAGGAGGCGTTCGGAACGCCGATCATATACGCAAACGGCCAGCCCATCGCGCGGAGCGAGCCCGGGGCTGCCTCCTATCGCGATATGCCACCGGGCACCTATCGCTTCACCGTGCAGAGCTACGGTATCCCGACCGGCTACAAGGATAAGGTCCGGCTCGCGCCAGGCACCCAGACCTATCTCGAAATCCAATGGGGACCGAGCTGGCTGGAGGGCCAAGCCGGAGGCTACACCTTCTATGTGCGGACGCTGTCGCCGCAATTGGGCGAAGCCTATCTCGGTTCGATGCGCTATCTCGGCCCGGCCCAAGCCCCCTCCTGAAGAATGCCGCTCGCTATTGTCGTCGCTTCGCTTATCGGCGCCTCGGTCCTCTCTGCATTGGTCGTCGCGCTGGTGATGCGTCGTGTCGCGGCGCGCGCCGCCGGCGAGACTGTTCGGTTGCTCGAAAACGATAACGCAGGGCTCCGTGAAGCAAAGGCCGACCTCGAGCGCCGGCTTGCGGAAACCAAAGAGCGCCTCGACAACTCCGATGCGTCGCTTGCCGAGATACGGCACGAGGCCGCCGACCTGCGTGTCAGCCTTGCGACAGTCCAGGAAGCGCTGAACCAGGAGCGCAAACAGACGGAAGAAAAGGTCGCCGTGCTGGCCGAAGCGAAGGCGGAAATGACCCGCGAATTCAAGCTCCTGGCAGAGCAGATCATCGAACGGCAGAGCGACGATTTCGGCCGCCAGAGCCGAGCACAGATCGAAAATCTGCTGGACCCGTTAAAGGATAGGCTGAGGGAGTTCGAGAGCGGGTTGCAGGAAGCTCACCGGCAGAGCACCGACGAGCGAGCCGCATTGACCGAGCAGATCCGCCAATTGACCGATACGAGCGAGCGGATAACAGCGCAGACGAGCAGTCTCGCCCGCGCTCTACGCGGCGAGGCGCAAGGGCAAGGCGCCTGGGGTGAGATGATCCTGACCTTGCTCCTCGAGCGGTCCGGTCTGCGCGAGGGCGAAGAATATGTGATCGAGGCGGACGCCGGCAGCGAGGCTCGCAACCGGCGTCCGGACGCGGTGGTGAACCTGCCGGGAGGCCAGCATATCGTCATCGACGCCAAAGTGCCGCTCGTCGCGTTCGAGGCTTACCTCGGCGCCGAGACGGAAGACGAACGCGCCGCCCAGCTCTCCCGCCATCTCGTCTCCTTGCGCAGCCACATCAGGGCACTGAGTGCCGAGGAGCAGCGCTCAAATTCGCTAGACACGCTTGACTACGTCGTCATGTTCGTGCCGGTGGAGGGGGCGCTCGCGGTCGCCCTGCAGCGGGATGCCAGCCTCACCGGCTATGCCGCGGAAAAGCACGTCGCCATCGCCACCCCGACGACGTTGATGATGGCGCTGCGCACGGCCGCCAATGTGTGGCAGGTCGAGCGCCGCAACCGCAACGCCGAGGCGATCGCCGACCGCGCCGGCCGCATCTACGACAAATTCGTCGAGTTTATCGAAGACATGGACAACGTCGGCCACCGCCTCGAGCAGGCACGCACATCCTACGAGCGTGCTCGGGAGAAGCTCTCCAACGGGAAGGGCAACCTCGTCCGGCAAGTCAAGCGCCTGGGAAAGCTGGCCCCGGAGCGGACGAAACGGCTCCCTCGCGACGGCTCCGGCCCCGGCGCCGAATAAACCGCTCGACCTCGCCGGGGAACGGGCACCAAACCATCACATTGGCGGCTTGACGCCGTCCTTCTCGGCGGTGACGCGGGTTGCCGTCAGCGTGCCGTCGGCTTTCTTCTGCGCGACGCAGAAGATCGTGGCGCCGGCTTCAAGAGGCTCGGATCCCCCGGAACATAGATGACGATCGGCGTATCGGGGCCGACGGTCACCTCGGCCTAATTGCGACTCGGCGGCTGGTGAACTTATTCCCCGGGAGGCGCCGCCGCAATTTAGCTTTAGCCCCGATTTCTCATACCAATCGGCGATTTTGGAGTGTCGGCGGAAAAGTACATGCTTTTCCGCCCTACATTATTCCAGGGTGTAGTCGTAACGGATGAAGCCGTTGAAGCGGGCAACCCGGTCGTAGAGCGATCGCGCCGTGGCATTATCCTCCTTGGTGGTCCAATAGAGGCGATGACAGCCGCGTTGGACGGCGACTGCGGCCACCGCCTCGATCAGTTTGCGGCCGCAGCCATGGCGGCGGACGGTCGCGTCGACAAATAAATCCTGCAGGTAGCACACCTCTCGCGTCATCCATCAT
>DATNKF010000450.1:0-3342 GCA_035603555.1 Allostellaceae bacterium | reverse complement strand
GCGAGGCTGGCGAGCTTGGCCCAGACGATCGCCGGGTCGACCGCGGCCTGGCCAACCCAGGTGCCATAGCCGCAATCGCTGCCGGCGATTACATTCTCGCGGCCGACGAGATCGGCATATCGGGCGATGCGCTGGGCAATCAGTTCGGGGTGCTCGATGAAATTGGTTTTCGACTCGATGACGCCGGGGATCAGCACCTTGCCGTCGGGCAATTTCACATCCTCGAAGACCTTCCATTCATGCCCATGGCGCGGGTTGGCCGCCTCGAAGGAGAGGCCGCACGGCTTGGCCAGAAGGACGGTCTCGATGATGTCTCCGAGCGGCACGTCGCAATGGTGCGGACCTTCATAATTGCCCCAGCACAGATGCAGGCGCAGCTGGTCCGCCGGGATGTTCTGCAGCGCATGATTGAGCGCCTCGATGTGTAGTCGCGCTTTGCTGCGGAATTCGGGAAGGCTCAGTTGGGCGTACTGGATGTGCCGTCCCATGGCGAGGTCCGGGCAATCGATCTGCAGGATCAGGCCGGACTCGGCGACGGTCTCGTATTCCTGACGCATCGCCTCGGCGATGGCGTAAAGATAGGCCTCTTCGCTCGGGTAGTGCCCGTTGTGGAAGAACAGCGAGACGACACCCGGCGAGGCGGCGCTGAGGAAGGCTTCCTCGGCGTTCACTCGACCAAGCGCCATGCTCAGATTGGCGACGTCGGTTTGTGCCGCCTCGCCGTCGCGCACACTGATCGGACCATCGCAGCCGGGTGTCCTGCGCCGCGCGCGACCGGGGTCGCCAAAGACTCGCCGGGCGAATTCGGGGAAACCGACGAAATCCTGATAGACGAGCGGACGGCTCTCCCCGCCAAAACCGTGCAGCCGGTCCTTGATGTAGGTCGCGTAGCTCGGCTTGCTCATCTCGCCGTCATTGACGATGTCGATGCCGGCTTCGACCTGTTTTTCGACGACTGCCGCCACGGCGGAGCGGATGCGCGACTTGAGCGCGGCCGCATCGACCGGCACCCCCTCCTCCTTGGCGAACATCGCGCGCACGAGGTCGTCGGGACGCGGCAGGCTGCCGGTATGGGTTGTCAGGAAGCGGTCGGTGCTGCGTTTCATCGCCCAGTCGGTGGCCTTATTGGAGACGCGGCATGACCTTCTCGCACAGCAGCTGCAGCGATCGCGTCATCGGCTCGTGAGGAATCAGGGCGCCGAAATTGAGCTCCGCCAGGATGCCGTTCAATCCCAGCTCCTCGTGCAGTTGTTGCAGGCGGTCGGCGACACTCTCCGGCCCGCCGATGATCACCTTGTCGCGCCTCACCTCCTCATAAGAGATCGTCTTGACGGTCTGCGCCTCCGCCGCGCGACGGCGATTGGGCGAATTCTCCAGCCGGGTGCTCAAAGTGCGGTAGCCGGACATGATGCTCGTCTCGGCCTCCTCCAAAGCCCGCCGATCGGTATCCGCGATATGCAGGGTCAGCCGCAGATAAACTTCGCCCTCGCCCGGATGGCCAGCCGCTTTGTAGGCCGCGCGATAGGCTGCTAGATCGGGTGCCAAGCCCGAAAGAGATCCGCTGCGGACCGCGACGAAGATCGGGTATCCGGCCTCGCCGAGCGAGGGGAAGGTCTCCTCGCTGGCGGCAGCGACGCGGATCGGCGGATACGGCTTCTGATAGGGCTGCGGGACGGCAGAGGCGTTGTTGAAGTTGTAGTACTTGCCCTCGTAAGAGAAAGTCGGTTGTGACCAAGCCTGCTTGACGATCTCGAGTGTCTCGAGAAAGCGCTCGCGGCTTTCCGAATAAGGCACGCCATAGGCCATGTAGCTGCGCGGATTGCCGCTACGGCCGACGCCGAACAGCAGCCGGCCGTGGCTGATCTGGTCGACCGTCGCGGTCTCCTCGGCGAGCCGCAGCGGGTGGCACAACGGCAATACCTGAACGCCGGTGCCGATCTTGATGCGTTTGGTGCGCGCGGCAATGGCACTGGCGACGGTCATCGGCGCGCTCATTACCGAGCGGCGCGCCTGCTGGTGGATCTCGGCGAGCCAGATGGCGTCGAGCCCCCATCGGTCGGCGGCCTCGATCTGGTCCAGCGCCTCCGCAAACGCCTCTGCCGGGGTTTGCTCCGGCCGGCAATGGAATTCGTGGTAGACGCCGATCTCCATCCTCTCTTCTCCACCTCGCACGTCACCCTCCAGGCGACGGTAATTTCGATCCGTCCATCAAGCAAATACCGATTTCCGATCATCGCCATGCTGCCCTGGCATGGAAGCCCGCCACGCAATTCCGATTGACGCCGGGTGCAGACGGGTCAAATTGCTGCCCGATGGAATTGCGCAGCCTTCACTATTTCGTCCGCATCGCCGAACTCGGCAGTATCACCCGCGCCTCGGCTCATCTGCATGTCGCCCAACCGGCTCTCACGCGGCACGTGCAGCGGCTCGAGGAGGAGCTCGACATCACCCTATTCACCCGCGCTAACCGCGGCGTGCGGCTGACCGAAGGCGGCCAGAAACTGCTCGAGAGCGCGCAACGCATCCTTCGCGACGTCGAGCGAGCCGGCGACGAAATCCGAGCCCAAAAGGCGCATCCCAGCGGGAAGATCGTCCTCGCCGTCACCCCGACCCTGTGCCCGGTCGTGGTGCCCGAGCTGTTTGACCGCATGACGCGGCAGTATCCGATGGTCGAGCTCAAGGTCGTTCATGCCGGAATGGTCCGACTGGAGGAATTCATCGTCGACGGGCGCGTCGATCTCGCCCTGCTGTCGGAGGTGTCGCGCAGCCGCTTGATTCTATCGACCAGGCTCGCCGAGGAGGAAATGGTGCTGATCACCCGGCCGGGCGCGCGGCCCCGGGAGATTGTTTCGGCTGACGAGTTGAGCCGCACTCCACTCATTCTCGGAGACGGGCTGCGCGCGGCGATGGAGACCTTGCTCGCCGGCCGCGGCGTGGAGCTCCAGGTGGAGACCGAGCTCAACGATCACGAAACGATCCGGCTGATGGTGCAGCAAGGGGTCGGAGCTTCAATCCTCCCCCATTCGTCAGTGTATCGCGAATGCGCGCGGGGCTTGGCAGAGGCGCATCGCATCACCGCGGGCGGGGTCTTCCGTACCCTGGCACTCGGGATTGCGGCCAACCGCGGCGCCTCCACAGCGCGCGAAGCCGTGACCGGGATCGTCACCCAAGTATTATCGGACATCGAACACGAGGGCAGGCTTCGCCTGCATTTTGAAGAACCGACCGCTGATCTGCCGGAGCGGATTTCGCATTATGGTCTGCGCTGATTTGGACCCGCTGAGCGCAGTCAGTGGAGTGGCGTCACTCGATTACCTGGTCGGCGCGCTGCAACAGCACCAG
>DATNKF010000449.1:0-4915 GCA_035603555.1 Allostellaceae bacterium | reverse complement strand
GCATGTCGTCGACGGTGACCTGATCGCCGCCCTCGATTCGGGGCAGTTGTCCTACGCCGCGCTGGACGCGCTATGGCCCGAGCCCCTGCCACCGGAAAGCCCGCTCTGGCTGCACCCCAAAGTCACCGTGATGCCGCACGTAGCGCGGCGGCCGACCGTCGCTCAGCTCGTGACGGAGATTGCCGCGAACATCCGAAGCCTAGAAGCAGGCGGCCGGCTTCTACAGGAAATCGACACGGCAATGGGATATTGATCCGTCAGCCTCGACGGACATACGGGCGGACAGCGTCAATCAGCGCCGCGGTCGGGGCGAGTCGCGGTCCCTCGCCCTCGTCGACCGGCGGGACGATTATGACGCCCCACTCGGGCAATTTCTTCAGAGATGCTTGCGCCATGGGGTGGATCAGCAACGGCGCGTTCAACGACGGGCCGACGATCACCGGCGTACTCCGCCCGATTGCCTCGGCGACGACCGATAGCGCGAGGCTGTCGGCGATGCCGTGGGCGAGCTTGTTGAGCGAGTTGAAGCTGCACGGCGCGAACAGCACCACCCCACGCGGCGGTCGCGGGCGGATGGCCAGATCGAAGTACGATTCGACGACCTGCACCCCCTCGAGGTCCGCGAGCTCGCGCGACGCCACCACGCGCGAAGCATTCGGCGTGGGGATCGCGATTACGGTGGAAAAGCCAAGCCCGACCAGCCCCCGCAGCAGCTCGGGGCAGCGCGCCGCCGTCGAGGTGCCGCTCGACACCAGATAGGCGACGTCAAACCTTTCGGTCACGACCTTGTCGCCACGGACAGCGCGAGCCTGGCCGGCGTCCGGAGGGTTTGATAGACGACGCAATAACGCTCGGTGAGCTTGACCAGGCTGTCGAGCTTGTCGGCCGGCGCGTCGGTGTCGAGATCGAAGCGTAAGCGGATGTCGCGAAAGCCGACCGGCGCCTCTCGGCTGACGCCGAGCGTGCCGCGAAAATCGAGATCGCCCTCGGCGCTGACCGTGCCGCCGCGCAATTCGATCTCGAGCGCCGTGGCGACCGCGCGCAAGGTGACCCCGGCGCAGGCGACGAGCGCTTCGAGCAGCATGTCCCCCGAGCAGGCGCTGAGCCCGTCGCCTCCCGTCGCGGGATGCAGACCCGCCTCGACCAGCGCGCCGCCGGTCTCGACCTTGCAGGTCAGGCCCTCCTCGCCAAGCCGGCCGTGGGCTCGCAACGTCACCAGTGCCGCCTGCGGTTCGGCGCGGTAGCGCTCCTTGAGCGGCGCTTGTAGTTCTCTCAGTTCACTAGATTTCACGGTGCCTCCCGGTGATCATTAACAACCCTCCGCAACCACCCTAGGCGAGGCGTTTGTCGTCGTCGATGGTAGAGTGTGCAACCTTTGACGGAGCGCCGCGTCGGGGGTGATGATGCTCGGTGGTACGGATCTGACACTTGGTACCCGCCCTTTCCTTTCGTCATGCCCGCGAAAGCGGGCACCCAGGGGCAACCGACGCTGCGCCTGAGGCCCCCTGTTCAAGCCAGGGGCAGGCTCTGGGCCCCCGCTTTCGCGGGGGCGACGGTAAAGAGAAGATTAGGACCCATATGTCTCGTTCGCACCACCAGCTGCTTTCGGCAGACCGCCAACTCCGCGAGTGGATAGCGACGACGAGGTGACAGCATGAAACTCGAACAGTCGGTGGCTCGGCACTACACGTACGGTTCGCTCGAGCCGGCGACCTCGAGGCGCTGACTGCCTCGGGCAAGGATCTCGACCGGCTCGCGCCGACCGATTTGGCGCCGGTCGACGAGTTCCACATCGGGGGACGGCAGGCGACGGCCGATCTCGCGGCTCAGGTCGAGTTCGGCGCCGGTCTGCACCTCCTCGACATCGGCTGCGGCCTCGGCGGGGCGTCGCGCTATTTCGCGCATGAACGCGGCTGTCGGGTGACCGGGATCGACCTCACCGAGGAATACGTTCGCGTGGCCGAAGCCCTCGCGCGGCGCGTTGGGTTGGAGGTCAGGGCTTCATACCGGCATGGCAGCGCGCTCGACCTGCCGTTCGCGCCGGAGACCTTCGACGGCGCCTACATGCTCCATGTCGGCATGAACATAGACGACAAGCAGAAGGCGTTCGCCGAAGTCCGGCGCGTGCTCAAACCGGGAGGGAGTTTCGCGACCTATGACGTGATGCGCGAGCGCGGCGAGGGCGAGTTGAGCTTCCCGGTGCCGTGGGCCGCGAGCCCCGAGGCGAGCTTTGTCGAAAGTGCGGCGACCTACCGGCGTTTTCTGGAGGGTGCGGGCTTTGCGGTCGAGAAGGAACGGAGCCGTCGTGAATTCGCCATTGAGTTTTTCCGGCAGATGAGGGCCCGGGCGGCCCAGACCGGCGGACCGCCGCCGCTCGGCCTGCAAATTCTGATGGGTGCCTCGGTGCCGCAGAAGGTCGCGAACATGATCGACAACCTCGAGCGGGGGCTGATCGCGCCGACCGAAATTGTTTCCCGGGCGATCTGAGGCGTTGGCGCGCGTGTCGGAAGGGGCCGGGCGGCCGTGACCGAAGCCTGCGCAGAACGGTTGATCGTGGCCACCTTCGCCGAGCGGCCCGATCTCCTGGCCAAGGTCTTTGAGCCCGAAATCCAATCCGCCGTACCCGAGTTCATGCGTCACGACCCTTGGGGCGCGCTCTATTACGGCGATGACCATATTGGCCGTTATCTCGATTACGGGCTCGTCGCCGTCGATCCGGCCGAACCCGACCGGCCGGTGGCGCGGGCCTTCAGCGTGCCGTTCGCCTTTCCCGACCCGGCGCGCGGGCGTGAGACGCTGCCCGATGGCGGCTGGGACCAGGTGATCCGCTGGGCATACTGGGATCAGCTCGCCGGCGTGCGGGCTACCGCCGTCAGCGCCCTCGAAATCATGGTGGCACCCCGGCTGCACGGCCGCGGCATATCGCGGGTGATGCTGGCTGCGTTGCGCGACAACGCGCGCCGGCTCGGGTTTACCGATCTCTATGGCCCGTTGCGCCCGACCGACAAATATCGCGAACCGCTCACCCCTTTTGGCGAATACGTCGCGCGTTGCCGCGAGGACGGGCTGCCATACGATTCCTGGGTGCGCACCCATCTCCGCCTCGGCGCCCGGATCGTCAAGGTGGCGCCGTTTAGCATGGTGATCGCCGGAACGCTCGCCGAGTGGCGCCAATGGACCGGGCTCCCCTTTGCCGAAAGCGGTTCGACCGTCGTCCCCGGCGCCTTGAGCCCGGTTCACGTTTCGCTCGAACAGGATCACGCGGTCTATGTCGAGCCGAATTTGTGGGTCCGCCATCAGCTAACCTGAGCGCCTGGTGCCGCCCCGGGTAAATGGCATTGTTGCTTGACAAATTCGCACGATCATGATAATATTGCGAAATGGAGCTCCGCGATCCTCGACGGCAATCGCTCGGGACAGGCCAGCGAATTTTCGCGGAATACGCGACACCCAGCCTGATTCTATCCTGCAGGAACAGGCTGGGGAGAAACCATGGGTTGAGGAGTCCCCGTCATCGGACCGGCGCCCATAACACGTCCTCGATGTCCTGTGCGGCGGTTGCCAGCATGACGAGACGATCGAACCCGAGTGCTGCCCCGGCGCACATCGGGAGACCGTGCTCGAGGGCGGTGAGGAAGTCGTCGTCGATCGGGTAGGTCTCGCCGTAGAGCGCCTGCTTTTTTGCCTGGTCGCGGGTGAACCGCGCGCGCTGCTCGGCCGCATCGGTCAGCTCACCAAAGGCGTTGGCGAGCTCGAGGCCGCAAACATAGACCTCGAAGCGCTCGGCGAGACGGGGATCGCCCGGGCTGCTTCGCGCCAGTGCCGCCATCGACAGCGGGTAGTCGTAGAGGATGGTCGGTGCCCCGAGGCCGAGAACGGGCTCGATCCGCTCAAGGAAAACGCGGAAAAAGAGCGCCTCCCAATCGTCGCCCGCATGGGGCGCTATTCCAATATGGCGCGCCGCGGCGGCGAGGCGCTCGACATCGGGTGCGAGGGGGTCGGTTGCGGTCGCGAGGAGATCGATGCCACAGAGTTCGGAGAATGCTGCAGCAACGCTCAGCCGCCGCCACGGAAGCCGCGCGTCCGCGGCGCCGCCGCGCCAGACGAGCACTTCGGCGCCTGCGGCGTCCTGGCAGGCTCGGACGAGCGCTTCGCACTCATCCATCAAATCGCGGTAGGAGGCCCCCAGCCGGTACCATTCGAGCATCGCGAATTCCGGATGGTGGGTGGCGCTGCGCTCGCCGTCGCGAAAGACATGGGCGAGCTGCCAGATGCGCGGCAGGCCCGCAACGAGCAGTTTCTTCATCGCGAATTCAGGCGAGGTGTGCAGGTAGCGCTCGACAGCGCGGCCACTGCACGGGTCGTGCAACGTGGTCGCGAAAGCCCGCAGATGCGGCTCGAGCCCGGGGCTCACCTGCAACGCTGGCGTGTCGACCTCGACAAACCCGCGCTCGGCAAAGAAGTCGCGGACGGCATTGAGGATCCGGGCGCGCTGCTCGAGTCGGCCGCGCCGTGCTGCAAAGCCCTCGGGCCGCCACCATTCCTGCATCGTCCTGCCCTCGCTCTTGCCGATCCGCCGCCCTATGTTAGCTTCAGTCGAGCCCTCTCCTCCGAGACCCGCCATGAAAATCAACGCCATCGACCTTAAGCCGGGCAACGTCCTCGAACACCAAAACAAACTCTGGCTCGTGCTGAAGCGCGAGCTGGTCCAGCCGGGGAAGGGAGGTGCGTTCGCCCAGGTGGAGCTGCGCGACCTGCGCGGCGGCACCAAGCTCAACGAGCGCTTTCGCACCCAGGAGACCGTCGAGCGTGTCCGTCTCGACGAGAAGGAGATGCAGTTTCTGTTCATGGAGGACGGCCAGGCGACCTTCATGGACAACGACACCTTCGAGCAGATCGCGATTCCCCGCGAGAC
>DATNKF010000448.1:0-2428 GCA_035603555.1 Allostellaceae bacterium | reverse complement strand
TCGTCGCCGGCGCATCGGGCAATACCATCGTGTCGCCGGGTCCACAGATAGCGTTCGCTGTTTTTTGGAACGCGTTGATCGGCGCCGGCGCGCTGCGCGTGCCGTCCTCCATGTAATTGACCGCCATCGCGTCGATGTTGGCCGGCTTGGGCAGCGGTGGGCGCACCTTGACCGACGACAGCGCGACGCCCTGGCCGCTCGCCGCCGCATCCTCGAGCTTCCCGCGATATTGGTCGAAGCGGGCGATCAGCCCGTTGATCAGATCACCCGGCCGGGTATTGGGTAGGTCGCGCACAGCCGACGACACGTCGACAACGCGATCACCCTTCAGGACACCCAGTTTGTAATCGTCGAAATAAAGCAATCTCATGTTGGCGCTCCCTTCAGTCGATGGGTACGAAGATACAGTTGCGGATCTTGTTGTCGATTGCCTTCGAGAGATGCCCTTTACCGGTCGTGTCCTCGACCAGGACCACCTCGCCGGCGCCGATCTTGCGGGCCTCGCCATCGCTCGCGGTGATCTCCACTCCGGCGTCGAGATTGATGATGTACTGGCGCCGGGGTGCCGGATGCCAGCTGAGATCGTAGGTCGGCGGGACCTCGCGGAAGATGATGCCGGTCGCCGGCAGGCGCTTGGAGAGCTTGCCCGAGCGCGACTCCTCGACCCACTCGATCTCGATGTCGCGGAAGTGCGACTGGCCGCTCGCGTCGGTGTAGAGGTTGTGGATCCGCATTCTTTCCCTCCCTCAAGATTGCCCGGGAGAGGCCATACTAGCGGTGCCGCCAACCTCGACGCCAGCCTCTCGACGCGGGGATGCGGATGGACGCCGCGTCGCGGGCTTGAGGCGGAGCGCCGGCCGCTCGACCAGGTGCCAGGACAGAAATGCCAGTGCGGCCGCCGCCGGCAAGGCAATCAAAAACACCTGCCACCACGCCGCTCGGCCACCGAGAAGCCAGATTGCCGCCTGCTCGGCGGGCCAGCCGTAGATATAGATCCCGTAGGATAGATCGCCGAAGCGCGCTGCCGGAATTACCGGCAGGCGCGGGGTGAGGGCGAGCCAGAGAGTCAAATAGCAGCCGAACAGCGGGAACAGCAGGATGAACTGGTGCAGCGGCACGCTGAGGACGAGGCCGGCGAATGCCAGCAGCGCGATGCGGCCATCAAAGATGCGGGTGTGGCGCAGCTTGTAGAGGACCATCCCTGCCGCGAAGAAGCCGACGAGCCACCCCCAGCCGCTCAGCAGCTGGAAGAACCAGCCCCATTTTTCGAGCTCGTCGAGCATGTTGAAATGCAGGCAGGCCATTCCGAACGCCACCAGCAAGAGCGCCACCCGCACGGTCAGCAGGCGCAGAACGCCGAGCACGAGGACCATCAGGTACATCACGAACTCGAGGCGCAGGGTCCACAACGATCCGTTGATCTCGAGCCCGACCGGGTTGTTGACGAACATCACCCCGGGCAGCTCGTGCACGGTCTGGTCGAGCAGGGTGTTCCCGAGGACATATTCCCACGGTGCCGGGTCGGTCAGATAGGCGCCGGTCGAGAGCGTGGTGACAAGGGGCGCCAAAACGAACGCCGACAACGTCGTCGCGACGAACAGCCCGGGGAAAATACGTAATGCCCGCTTGGCCAGAAACCGCCACGCATCGCCGGTCTGTTCGAAGCTTTGCGTCACCAGAAAGCCGCTGATCGCAAAAAACACGAACACGCCGACGAGACCGAGGATCGATTGGTTGCCGGTCAGCCGGATCAGCCACTCGTGGTCCTGGGTGCCGTCGGCGATCAAAAACGAATGCGAGAAGACGACCGCGGCGGCCGCAACCAGGCGCAACGCGTCGAAATTGTTCCGTCTCTCCATGGCTTGCCCACGCGACCGCCGGCCCTCAGGGGGCATTTCGATAACGATCGAAGGCCGCGGTAAATCCAGGATCGTATGTTTTGGCTCGGTTAAGGGGGGAGCAGCCGCGCGACGCGCTCGCGGTGCCAGGTAGCGTCGCCAAACGCGACCTCGGATGCCTTGGCGCGCTTGAAGTAGAGCTGCAGGTCGTGCTCCCAAGTGAAGCCGATGCCGCCATGCAGCTGGATGCCGGCGCCAGCGACCTTGCGGTAGGCGTCCGAGGCGTAGGCCTTGGCCATTGACACTGCGAGCGGCGCCTCGCTGAGCCCCTCGTCGACTGCCCAGGCGGCGTAATAGGTCAGCGACTTGGCGTTCTCGACATCGACCAGCATGTCGGCGGCCCGGTGCTTGACCCCCTGATAGCTGCCGATCGGCTTGCCAAAGGCGATGCGGATCTTGGCGTAGGCGGTGGTCATGTCGAGCACCTGCTGGGCGCCGCCGCACATCTCGGCGCAGAGCGCCACGATCGCCCGGTCGAGCACCCGCGCCAATGCCGGCCAGCCGCCGTGTCTCTCGCCGAGGAGCGCGGC
>DATNKF010000447.1:0-6786 GCA_035603555.1 Allostellaceae bacterium | reverse complement strand
TCCAGGTTTTTGCGCGATCGGCCCGCACCCCTTCGGCGGTGGTGCAGAAGACATCGGCGAGGTCGCGCCGGACCTTGCGCTTGTCGACCAGCCGGGTCAGGCCGCCGGTGCCGGGCAGGACACCGAGCAGCGCCACCTCGGGCAGGCTGACCGTGCTCGAACGGTCGTCCACCATGACGATCTCGTCGCAGGCGAGCGCCAGCTCGTAGCCGCCGCCGGCGCAGGCGCCATTGACGGCGGCAATGAATTTTAGCCCCGAATTGGCACTCGCATCCTCGATCGCGTTGCGTGTCTCATTGGTGAACTTGCAGAAATTGACCTTTTCGGCGTGGCTCGCCTGCCCCAGCATGTAAATGTTGGCCCCCGCGGAAAAGACCCGTTCTTTGCCGCTGGTGAGCACGACGACGCGCACCTCGGGATGCTCGAAGCGGATGCGGTCGAGCGCGTCGTGCAGCTCGATGTCAACACCGAGATCATAGGAGTTGAGCTTTAGCCGATAGCCGGGAAAGAGCCCGCCCTCCTCCGCGACATCCAGGGTCAGCGTCGCGATCGGCCCCTCGCAGGCGAGGCGCCAATGACGATAGCGGGCGGGATCGGTGTCGAAGGTGATCATCTGAATTTAGCGTAGACTGTAGCAAATATGCGAAGTCATTCATACGCCCGATGTCCGGCAGCGGCGCAGAGCCGCGCTTGCCGACGTTCGGGCTCGCCAGAGAATACACGCCGAGCCGGCGCCCCGCGCTGCCGCCGTCAACAACAGACAGAGGTATCGGCCGACGATAGGGCGATGACTCGGGGGCATTGACGAAGCTTTGACGAAGATCTGGTACTGAGCACTGCAAGACATCCGGCGGTCGGTGAAGCTCGAGCGTTTCGGTGTCAGAAACTTACTCCCCCGAAACCGTCATCGTCAGATTTTCTTTTCTGACCGGCGATCGAACTACGCCGAGCCTACCCTGGGAGGTTGCTTTGCCCTTCACCGCAGCCACAAAACAGCGCATTTTCGGAATCATTACTGCCATGACGTTCGCTGGGCCCGCTGCGAGCGCCGAGCTGCCGGCCTATTTGCGAGGGATCGTCGGCACCGCGACATCGAGCGCCGGCGAGGTCGCGACCAAGAATATTCTGCAGCTCAACACATCGATGTTTGACCTGTATGACGACGCTGGCCGGACCTTTCGGAAAAACATCCTAGCCCAGCACCCGGTGATCCTCGCGTTGTTCTCGGGCGCCGGCGGACGGTTCATTCTCTACCGGCCCGGCATGGCGTCCCTCGACGCGCCGCCGGTGCCAGCGGTCTACGCACTACTAAAGTCTGTCGCCCACAGCACCATGGCGCTGGCCGTGGTGGTCGAACCCTATTTGAACAGTCCCAACGACCAGTCCTGGCGCGGTGGGATGGCCGCCTATCGCAGCCGCATCCAAACGGCGCTGGACAGCCTCGATGCGACCGACATGCAGGACGACTGGCGGACCGACAACCGCAGCATTCTTCAGAACAACATTGCGTTCATGGACGGATGCCTGGCAGAGGGCGTCTCAATGGATGCGCTGCAGGAGTTCTCGAAGAAGCAGCGGCCGCTGTTGAAGAAGAACATCGCCTGGGCAGCGCAGACCCAGGTCGCCCATTGGATGGGGGTGATTGGCGATTGGAAAGCAATGCTGGGGCCCGACTGGGATAAGACCTATGCCGCCAGCAACACCATCTACGTGACCCGGCAGAACAATATCCTGTTCAGCGTGCTCGCCCAGTATATGGGACCCGAGGCGATCAACGACCGGCTGTTTCTGACCGAGACGACTTCGTTCACGACCACGCCCGAAGACATGCTGGATTTGCTCACGCGCATTGTTGCCGACCGTTCCGTGGGCGCGACGTTCTTCGGCAACTACTACATGATGGACTATGAGCTGATGGGCGGCGACGCGCGCCAGGCGATCATCGACGAAGACACCAAGCGCAAGATCAACCCCACTTTGCCGCCGCTGGTGTCGTGGGGCTCGCATCAATTCCCGAACATTGTCACGCCCGGGTCGGGTCCCAAAACGCTGGCAGACCTTCCATGAACCTGAATACGGTGGTTGAGGTCAAGCGCCCGGCCTCGGCGGACGAAATCACCCAGTGGCGCGATGGCTATGCCTGGCTCGCCGGTGGAACTTGGTTGTTCTCCGAACCGCAATGGACGACCGACACGCTGATCGATCTCGATCAGCTGCGCTGGCCGGCGCTCAAGGCATCGCCGGGCGGGCTCGAAATCGCGGCGACCTGCCGGATTGCCGAGCTGTACCGGTTCGACGGGCCGGCGGAGTGGACCGCCGCCCCGCTGCTCCGCCAATGCTGCGATGCGTTCCTGGCCTCGTTCAAGATCTGGAACGCCGGCACAGTCGGCGGCAACATCTGCATGTCATTGCCGGCCGGCCCGATGATCTCGCTCACCGCCGCGCTTGAGGCGACCTATACGCTCTGGCCGCGTGATGCGCCACCATGCGAGGTCCTGGCGGCGGAGTTCGTGACCGGAAACAACGCCAACGTTCTGCGCCCCGGCGAATTGCTGCGCAAGGTTCACCTGCCGGCTTCGGCACTCCGGAAGCGGGCCGCGTTCCGCCAGACTTCGCTGACCAAGCTCGGCCGCTCGGCTGCGTTGTTGATCGGCACCAGCGACCCGGCGCGGCACGACCTGCTGCTCACGATCACTGCCGCAACCCCCTGCCCGGTACAGCTTCGCTTCGACGAAATCCCGTCCGGGGAAGCGCTGAGGCAGGCGATCGACGCTCGGCTTCCGGCGGATGGCTATTTCGCTGACGTGCACGGCAGCGCCGCCTACAAGCGCCACCTGACGTACCATTTCGCGGAACAGATCCGCGCCGAGCTGTCATGAACGACATCGCGCGCCCTATAGATCAGGCCGCCGGTACGCTCGCCTTCAGCGTCAATCAACGCCCGTTCGAAGCCCGACCGGAACCGGGCCAGTGTCTGCGCACCTTTCTGCGCGAGCACGGCTGCCTCGGCGTCAAGAAGGGCTGCGACGCCGGCGATTGCGGCGCCTGCACCGTCTGGCTCGACGGGACGCCGGTGCATTCCTGCCTGATGCCCGCTTTCCGTGCCGCCGGGCACGAAGTGACGACGATCGAAGGCCTGGCGGTGAACGGCGCTCTGCACCCGATGCAGCAGGCGTTCCTGGATGCGCAGGCATTCCAGTGCGGCTTCTGTGCGGCCGGCATGATCATGACCGCGGCGGCGCTCGATGCCGATCAGCACGCCGGTCTGCCGCACGCGCTCAAGGGTAATCTTTGCCGCTGCACCGGATACCGCGCCATTGCCGATGCGCTTGCCGGGGTGTGCTCCACCGAGGAGGACGTGGCCGGCCGGGCCTGCGGGGCGAGCCTGCGCAACCCCTTCGCCGAGGCGATCGTCACCGGGCAAGCCCGTTACACGATGGACGTCGCGCTGGAAGGGCTGCTGCACCTCAAGGTGCTGCGATCGCGGCATGCGCATGCGCGAATTATCGGCATTGGGCGAGAGCGAGCGGCCTCCATGCCTGGCGTCGTCGCGATCTTCACCTGGGAGGACGTGCCGCGCCGCCTTTACAGCAGTGCTACCCATGAGGATCATCTCGTCGATCCCGACGACACCTATGTGCTGGACAATGTCGTTCGCTTCGTCGGGCAGCGCATCGCCGCGGTTGTCGCGGAAACCGAGGCCGCGGCGGAAGCAGCCTGTCGGCTGATCGAGGTGCAGTACGAAATCCTGCCCGCCGTGTTCGACCCGGAGGCGGCTATGCGCCCGGAAGCGCCGCTGCTGCACGAGAAAAGCATCACCGCCTACGGCAATGTCTATGTCGATATCCACGGCGAGGTGGGCAGCACAGCAGAGGGTTTCGCCGCCGCCGATGTCGTGCATGAGGGCGTCTATTCGACCTCCCGCGTGCAGCACGTGCATCTCGAGACGCACGGCTCGATCGCCTGGACCGCGCCGGACGGGCGCGTCCATGTCCGCACCAGCTCGCAGGCGCCGTTCATCGCCCAGCAGAAGCTCTGCCACATCTTCGGTCTGCGCCCGCGGGACGTGCGCGTGTTCACCGAGCGGGTCGGCGGTGGGTTCGGCGGCAAGCAGGAGATGCTGACCGAGGATCTCTGTGTGCTCGCCACGCTGAAGACCGGGCGGCCGGTCAAATGGGAATTCACCCGCGAGGAGCAGTTCATCGGCGCCACCACCCGCCATCAGATGACCGCCAAGGTACGGCTCGGCGCACGCTCCGACGGCACGCTGACAGCGATCGAGGTCAGGGTCGTCTCCAACACCGGCGCCTATGGCGGCCACGGCGGCGAGACCTTGGCAGCTGCACTCGCCGGCCCGCTCGCGGCCTATCGCTGCCTGAACAAAAAGGCCGACGGTTACGCCGTCTACACCAACATTGTGCCGGGCGGCGGCTTTCGCGGCTACGGCTCTTCGCAGACCACCTTCGCCATCGAATGCGCGATCGACGATCTGGCGAAGAAGCTCGGGCTCGATCCGTTCGAGATGCGCCGCCACAACATGATCCGCCCCGACGACTGGATCGGATCGATCTGGGGCGACCCCTCGGATGTCGACTTCGGCAGCTATGGGCTCGACCAGTGCATGGACCTCGTCGAACGCGCGCTCACGAGCGGGCGCGGCACCCCCAAACCGGAAGGCGAAGATTGGGTCGAGGGCACTGGTGCGGCGCTGGCCATGCTGGAATGCGGCCCGCCGACCGAGCACCGTTCCGGCGCCGAGATGCGGCTCTTGGCCGATGGGTGCTATCATCTGGCGGTCGGATCGACGGAAATGGGCAACGGCTCTGTCACCTCGCATCGGCAGATTGCTGCCGAGATGCTGGGGACGCGGGCCGGCCGGATCGACATCGTCAACGCCGACACTGACCTCACACCCTACGACACCGGCACATTCGCAAGCACCGGCACGGTCGTCGCCGGCCAGGCGGTGGCGCTGACGGCGGCAGCGCTGCGCGCCAACATCCTGGAATACTTCAGCCGGCACATGGGCGTAGCACTGGCGGAGTGTCGCCTCGCCGATGACGAGGTGACCTGCGGCGCCCAGCGCATGCCGCTTTCGGAGCTATATACTGTCGGTACGCGCGAGCGGCACCGCTTCGAGGCGCGGCGCAAAGCCTACCTTTCCCCGCGCACGGTCGCGTTCAACGTGCACGGGGTTCGCGTCGCGGTGAACCGCGTCACCGCCGAGATCCGCATTCTTCACAGCGTGCACGCGGCGGATATCGGCCGGCTGGTCAATCCGATGCAGTGCCGCGGCCAGATCGATGGCGCGATCGCCATGGGCTTCGGCTGGGCACTGACAGAGAACATGGTGCATGGCGCGGGCGGCGCCATAGTGAACCCAACCTTGCGCAACTATCGCATTCCCGCCTTCGCCGATGTGCCGCCGAGCGAGGTGTTCTTTGCGGATACCCACGATCGCATCGGCCCGCTCGGCGCCAAGTCGCAGGGCGAATGCGCGATCAATCCGGTGGCACCGGCCATCGCCAATGCCGTTGCCAACGCCACGGGCGTCCGCTTCGCGCACCTGCCGCTGACGCCGGACCGCATTTTCGCCGCGCTTTCGCCGCCGCCGTGAACGACCACGCGGCGGCACTAGATTCTGCGGTGACCCTCGTCACGCAGACCCGCGTGCGCGAGGGCATGGCCGAGCAATTCGGCCAGTGGCAGAGCACGATCAGCGCTGCGGCGGCGGAGTTTCCCGGCTTCATCACTCAAAGCGTGCTGCCCCCCAACCCGCCTCTGCAGGTGGACTGGGTGATCCAGCAGCGCTTCGCCAATGTCGACGCGGCGTCTGCCTGGTTGCGTTCCGAGCGGCGGACGCGACTGCTGGACGCTGGGCAGCCGATGCTGGCGGGGCATGATGATGTGCATCTGGTGCGCGACAGCACGACGGGGGTGCGGCCGGCGCCGGTCTCCGCGGTGATCTCATCCCGCGTCCGGCCGGGCCAGGAAGCGGCGTTCCGCGCCTGGGAGCAGCGCATCGCCATCGCCCAGGCGAAATCGGCCGGTTTCCAGGGCTACCGGTTCGAGCCGCCGATCCCCGGTGTGCAGGATGACTGGCTGGCGATCCTGCGCTTCGACACAGAGCGCAATCTGCAGGCCTGGCTCGATTCGCCGGAGCGAAAGAAACTTCTGCAGGAAGCAGCACCTTTTCTCGAGGAGTTTCACGCCCGTGTAGTGCGCACCGGCTTCGAGCAGTGGTTCCCTTCGGCGGCCGACGGCACTTCGGCGCCCGCCGTCTGGAAGATGAACATGCTGGTCCTGCTGTTGCTCTATCCCATCGTCTTCCTGTTCGGCGCATGGGTGCAGACGCCGCTCTTGATGGGTAAGGGCGGGCTGCCGTTCTGGCTCGCCCTCTTCATCGGCAACGTCGTCAGCGTGCTGCTGCTGAACTGGCTGGTGCCTTGGACGAGTCGTGGCTTCGGCTGGTGGTTAGCACCAACGCGCAATGCGGGCGGACGGACCAGCCTCGCAGGCGCCGGACTGATCGTGCTGCTCTACGCCGGATGGCTCCTTCTGTTTTCGAAGCTCTGAAAAGGACGGGCTCGCCAGGGAGAGCCCGGGAACGTGCGCGACCCGCGCTCTGCAAGTTGCTGCTGTCGGCGGCCTTGCTCATCGGGCTCGCCGCCTCGGCGCACGCCCAAACCACCCCTGCCGCAGACGCGGCGAGCTCGGCGATTGCCGGCAATCCCGGCGCGGTCAACATCGTGGCGGGAACGGGCGCGCTAGGGCGGCTGCTCGGCC
>DATNKF010000446.1:0-10979 GCA_035603555.1 Allostellaceae bacterium | reverse complement strand
TCCCCTGGCACAACGCCACAGGGTCATCGTCCTGGGTATCGCCGTGGCCACCTTACTGCGGATATTGCTGGCGTATTTCGCCGTGCAGCTGCTTGCCGTCATTGGTCTGACCCTGGCCGGGGGGGTGCTTCTGCTTTGGGTGTCGTGGAAAATGTACCGCGACTTCCGCGAAATGCGGACCACCGACCGGGCGACGGCTCCGGGCGGAGAACACTGCAGCCAGCAAGGGCGTGTCAGGCAAAGGAGTGCAGGACAAGCCCTTACACAGATCGTTCTCGCCGATGTATCGATGTCGCTCGATAATGTACTTGCCGTGGCGGGCATCGCCCGCGACCACTTTGAATTATTGGCTTTCGGCCTCGTCCTTTCGGTGGCACTGATGGGCGTCGCTTCGACTTACATCGCGCGATTACTCGACCGCCATTTCTGGATTTCCTGGGTCGGGCTCGGGATCATCACCTTTGTCGCGCTGCGGATGATCTGGGACGGCTCGACCGAGGTCCTCAAGCAAACCGCGGCACTGACGCTACCGGGGTTCTAGTGCGGATTTCAGATGCTCGCAGTGACAATCCGAGGTGGCGGTTCGATCAGAGTGCGCCCGGACGCTGCCTCATCGGCTGCAGGCGCAGCCGCCGAGCACGCAGAATTTGGCACAGTGCGGGTGATTGAGCGGCACCGTCCCGCCCGCCTCGCCCAGGGTGGCCCCAAGTTCGAAGCGCGGGTCGTAAGGCAGCAGCGTGCAGGCGATCACCGCCGGGTGCACAGCGCCCTTGCGCTTTACGACCATGCGCGAGGTCGCGCACATGACGCTCTCCGGTGATTTTCCGAGGATGCCCCAGCATGCCTCGGTGATTTCGGGCACCTCGGCAGCTCGGTCCATTTCCGGAAAAACCGTCAGCGCAACCGGGTCCTTGGCGTCGATCGCCACACCGAGGTTGGCGAACAGGCCGGCAAAGCCCTTGCGGATAACAGCTTCTGGCTCCCCCGAAAACCGGCGGCTCGCCACGTGGAGCGAGAACCCATTTCGGGCTTCCCGCTCGTGCACCCGGGGCCCGTAATGATCGATCGACACGCGTATCGTCAGGCGATCGCTGTAGTGATCCCTGAGTCGCCGGAGCGCCGGTTTGCATTTGGCCATCGGCTTCATTGCATTGGTCAGTACGAGAGCCGCCAAGCCCCGCGACAATACATCATCGAGCATCGCTGTCAGCTCGGGGTTCATAAACGGTTCGCCCCCGGTAAATCCGATCAGCGAGGTCGGTAGTGCGCCGCTTTCGATCTCGTCGAGGTATTCGGCCACTTCGGCCGCAGTCAGATAGACCAGCCGATCGTTCTTTGGCGAAGATTCGATATAGCAGTGACGGCAAGTAAGGTTACACAGGGTACCAGTGTTAAACCACAGCGTCCCAAGCGCCCTGAGCGGGACGCGCACGCCGCTCGCCCTTCGCGGTAACGAGGATCCTGAAACTTGCGGGGATCGAGCGGAGGCCGCGGCGGCTCAAACATGGCCGACCCCCTATGTTCGAAACCGAAGTGCAACGCTTGTAGGGTAGTATCGCGAGGCTCATCTCGGACGATCTCTTTTACCAATCATACCATGCTCGGGGCCAGCCGCCGAGTTGCGGGGTGTTGATAAGCTCGTTACGCTCACTACCTCTGCTGTTTCCGTGCGTCAGGAGCATGAACCCCTCGATACCGCGGCACATCCGGCTGACCTCCCACCCGCAGGGAGCCGGTCGGGCGGCAATTCCCCTCCGCTGGGGCGCTTCTGTTGCGGCTGAACGCGGACCCGTGGTCGCGAGCCCCGCCGAGCCGCGCCAGCGGAACGCGATCGGCTCCTATTCCGGTGCCTATGCGATCTATCGCGCACTTGCCGTCGCGACGCGGGCGCTGCCATCCGACCACCGCCCCGATCTGACGGACACCGCGCCGGCAGCGCTGATTGCGCCGCGCCCGGCATGGGCGGACCCCGGCAAGATCGTGTCGCTCGATCCCTGGGGCCATATCGTCGGCGAGGTCTTCGCCGAACAAATCAGTGCCGGCATCGACATACGCCCGACCATCGCGATCACCAGGGCACGGATCACTACTCCCGAGCTGCGCCCTTTGCTCGCCGCCGGCGCCTTACGCTCGGACGGCAGGGTGCTGCTCGATAATGGGGAGATCCGCGTCACCAAGGCGGCGATTGATCCGGTATGGCATCTGCCGGGGATGGCCGCGCGCTTTGGGGTAGCCGAGGCCGACCTGCGACGGACCTTGTTCGAGGAGACCGGAGGGATGTTCCCGGAGCTCGTCACCCGGCCCGATATCGAAGTCCTGCTGCCGCCGATCGGCGGGATGACTGTATATTTCTTTGGCGACATCGAACGGATCGCCGACCCCGGCGCGATTGTCGCCTGCCGCGTCCACGACGAGTGCAACGGCTCGGACGTCTTCGGCTCGGACATCTGCACGTGCCGCCCATACCTGGTTCACGGTATCGAAGTCTGTGTCGAGACGGCCCAGCAAGGCGGGGTTGGGATCATCGTCTACACCCGCAAGGAGGGGCGGGCGCTCGGCGAGGTCACCAAGTTCCTCGTCTACAACGCGCGCAAGCGGCAGCCGGGCGGCGACACCGCCGACACCTATTTCCGGCGCACCGAATGCGTCGCAGGGGTGCAAGACATGCGCTTTCAGGAGTTGATGCCCGACGTTTTCCACTGGCTCGGCATCCGCCGGATCGATCGCTGGGTGTCGATGTCGAACGGCAAGCGTGATGCGCTCGAGGCCCAGGGGATCGAGGTGGTGGAGCAGCTCGCGATTCCTGATCGACTGGTGCCCTTCGACGCGGCGGTCGAAATGGCGGCCAAGAAGGCGGCAGGGTATTTCGCCCCTACGGGAACCCCGGATGGAGCCGAGTTGCGCCGAACGAAAGGCCGTGCCCTCGACCCATGAGGCGACAGCCGGAGCGGCCGTGCTGCTGAGCGCGGCCGCGGTGCGCGGCCGTTGCGCGATCGTGTCGGAGGCGGCGCGACGGGGCGAGACCCGGCATTTCCGGCTCGTCTGTGCCCGGCTCGACGAGGCCGCCCGCCGCGTTATCGACATCACGCGACGGCGCTATCCGGATCTGCACGTCCCCCTTCACAGCCGATGGCGGCACTTTTCGGCAGGCGGGGTGGATCGCGCCGCCCTCATCGCACCCCGCGCCGACAGGGCAGAAACCGCGCGCGCGCGTATCGATCTCGCCGTCGTCTCGGTCTTGCTCGACGCCGGGACGGGACTTGACTGGCACTATCACGATGCGGAGACCGGTCAGGTTCTGTCCCGCTCCGAGGGACTGGCGGTAGCGAGCCTGCGGGCCATGCAGGCCGGAATCTTCTCTGCGGATCCCTCAAATCCCTGGCGTGCCGATGCCGCGGCGTTGTCGCAGATCACCCCGGAGAGTATCGCACGCGCGTTCCAGCACGCCGCCGGGAACGAGCTCGTGGGTCTGGAGGGACGGGTTTTCCTGCTGCGCCGACTGGGCGAGGCGTGTGCCGCATCCCCTGCCCTGTTCGGTGTGCCAGCCCGGCTCGGCGGGCTCTACGATCATTGGTCGGCCAGGGCCGGAGCGCTTACCGCCGCGGAAATGCTTGTCACCCTGTTGCGGGCGTTCGGAGCGATCTGGTCCGGCCGGATCAGCCTCGCCGGCGTCCCCCTCGGCGATTGCGGTCGTCACCCGGCGATTCCCGGCGACCGGATCGTCCCGTTTCACAAGCTCAGCCAATGGCTTGCCTATTCGCTGGTCGAGCCGCTTCAAGGGGCTGGGTTGCGGGTCATCGGGCTCAATGAACTGACCGGTCTCGCCGAATACCGCAATGGCGGACTGTTCCTCGACTGCGGCGTTATCGAACCGCGCGACCCGGCTATCGTGCATCGTCCGCTCGATGCGTTAAGCGAGCCCGTCGTCGAGTGGCGGGCGCTGACCGTCACCTTGCTCGATCGCCTCGCCGTCCTTGTACGTGAACGCCTGAGGATGAACGCCAGCGGGTTTCCGCTCGCCAGCGTGCTCGAGGGCGGCAGCTGGGCGGCCGGACGGGAGATCGCATTCGAGCGACGCAAGGACGGCAGCCCGCCGCTCACCATCGTCAGCGACGGTACTTTGTTCTAGGGACTCCTCATGCATCCCCAAGGGTCGAGCCTCACGGTCGTGGAGCATCCGCTGGTCCAGCACAAGTTGTCGCTGATGCGTGACCGCGATACGTCCACGGCGGAGTTCCGCCGCCTGCTGCGCGAGATTAGCCTGTTGCTGGCGTACGAGGCAACGCGCGAATTGCCGGTCGCCGCGGCCGAGATCGATACGCCGCTCGAGCGGGCGAGCTTCCCGCTGCTCGCCGGCAAGAAGCTCTGCCTGGTGTCGATCCTGCGCGCCGGCAACGGCATCCTCGACGGGATGCTCGACCTGCTGCCGTCGGCGCGGGTCGGTCATATCGGCATCTACCGCGACCCGCGAACCTTGCATGCGATCGAATACTATCTGAAGCTGCCCGATGATCTCGCCGAGCGCGATGTTATTTTGGTCGACCCGATGCTCGCCACTGGCAACTCCGCGGTAGCGGCAATCTCGCGGCTCAAGGAACTCGCGGCGCGTTCGATCAAGTTTGTATGCCTGGTCGCCGCTCCAGAGGGAGTTGCGAAAGTGTCGAGCGTCTTTCCGGAGGTATCGATTGTTGCCGCAGCCCTCGACCGCTGTCTCGACGCGCACGGCTACATCCTCCCGGGTCTTGGCGACGCCGGCGACCGTCTCTTCGGCACGAAATAGACGAGTTGGTCGGAGCCCGATGCCGACATGCCGGACCGATGTCAGGGATGTTGGGGCCGCTGTCCCCAGGGCTTAAGCCTGTGGTAGAACAGCTCGACGAACTTTGTCCTTTGTTCAGGAGACAATACCGCCAGAAATGACAATGTCTTGGCGATCAGCTCATGCTGAAAGCCGCTTCGTGTTTGCGCCGCCTCGTCCACCAGCCGCACGACCGTCGCCTCGTCCGCGTCGGGTTTAGCAAGCTCGGTCCGAGCAGCGCTCATCAGCGGGTCGACCGCCTCGCGCATGCGCTGCATATGGATGCGGAAGTCTTCGGTATAGCGATCGAAGGCCTGCTGCTGCTGCGGGTCGAGTGCCAATTCCGCTCCGATCCGCTGAATCCGCTCCTCCGGGGTCATCGGCGGAGACGGCCCGTGAATGTGGATCCATGCAGCACCGGCGATGAAGCACAGATTGAGTACCAGCGACAGCGTCAGCGCCACCCAGAGCAGAGGCTGCCGCGTCACCCTGCGCGTTACCGCCGAAGCGAACATCACCCCCGCAGCCCCTCGCTCAAATCGCGCAGAAAGCCTGTGCCGGGGTCGAGCAGCTCGGGAAGAAAGCTCGCGTCGCTCGCTGCCCCGGACTGGCTGAGTGCCAGCGATGTGTCGCTGCCCATCGCGAACCCGAGCCAACTCGCCATGGCGATTGCCGCGGCGAGGCTCCCCCAACGGGTGAGCCCATGCACGATGCTGCGGTGCCGTCGCGGTGAACGAAAGGCTAAGACTTCACCCTTCGCGGCGGAGTTGTCGGGCAATATCGCGCAGGCCCGCGCAATCACGCGGTCGAGGCCGTCGGGCGGTTCGGCGATACCGCCGGCGAGCGCCCGAGCCGCCGCGACGTCGGCCGCTGCCGTTGGGTCGGCGGCGAGCACCGCGGCGACCCTATCGCGTTCGTCTGTCTCGAGACGCCCGTCGGCAAAGGCGGCAAGGTCGAGAAGCCGTGCGGCTTCATCCTCGGGTGCATCAGTCCGGCAAGACCGCTGCCATAGGGCACGGCCGAGCGAACGGTTCATCCCTTCTTCCCGCTCCGTATCATTTTGGCTCATCGCAATGCGCTCCTCCTATCTACGTCCGCCGCATCGCCGCCATCCCCACCGCTTTACGGTTTCGCTCCCGCCTTGAAATGAGCCCGCAACTTGACCATCGCCTTGTGATGCGCGCTGCGCACTGTCTGTCGGTCGATGCCCAGCGCTGTGGCGACCTCTGCGACCTCCATCTCGCGATCGTACAACATCGTCAAAATTTCGCGCTGCCGTGGCGACAGCAGCGCTTCCGGGAGTTTGAGCGGGCGAACCGGCTCGACCGGGTCGACCGCGAGCCGACTCTCGGGTACCGCCTCGATCGGCACCACCACCGGCCGGTGCCGGCGCATCGCATCGCGGGCGGTGCTGCGGGCGATGATCGTGACCCAAGTAGACAGCTGCGCCCGCGTCGGGTCGTAACTGCGCAGGAGTCGAAAGTCGTCCCGGCATAAGCGAAGAAATACTTCCTGAACGAGATCCTCGATCTCCGTCGCTTCGCGCGCGACCCCGCGCACGGCCGCGACGACGAGGCCCGCATAACGCCGGACAAATGCCTCCCACGCCCCCTTTTCGCCGCGCGCGAGTGCCTCCAGCTCGCCGTCCCGCGCCAATCAGGGAGCTCCGCATCTTCTTCGGAGCTCAATGGAGCGCGTCAAAGAAATCGTTTCCCTTGTCGTCGATGACGATGAAGGCCGGAAAATCGACCACCTCGATACGCCAGATCGCTTCCATGCCGAGTTCGGGGTATTCGACGACATCGACCTTGCGGATGCAATCCTGTGCGAGACGTGCCGCCGGACCGCCGATCGAGCCGAGATAGAAGCCGCCATGTCGGCGGCAGGCGGCGCGGACTTCTTCGCCGCGATTGCCTTTGGCTAGTGTGACAAAGCTGCCGCCGGCCGCCATGAAGGCATCGACATAGCTGTCCATGCGGCCGGCTGTCGTCGGCCCGAACGAGCCCGAGGCATATCCCGCCGGAGTCTTGGCCGGTCCTGCATAATAGATCGGATGGTTCTTGACATAATCGGGCAGGCCCTCGCCGCGATCGAGCCGCTCCTGGAGCTTGGCGTGGGCGATGTCGCGGGCGACGATCAACGGTCCCGTCAGGCTGAGCCGCGTCTTGATCGGGTATTGCGAGAGGGTGCGACGGATCTCGTCCATCGGCCGCGCGAGATCGATCGGCACGACCTCGCCGCCGAGCGACTTGTCGTCGATCTCGGGGAGGAAGCGCGCCGGGTTGGTTTCGAGCGCTTCGAGGAACACGCCCTCGGCGGTGATCTTCCCCAGGATCTGGCGGTCGGCCGAGCACGATACGCCGATGCCGATCGGCAGGCTGGCGCCGTGCCGCGGGAGCCGGATCACCCTGACATCGTGGCAGAAATATTTGCCGCCGAATTGCGCGCCGATCCCCAGTCGCCGCGTCAGTTCGAGCACTTCCTCCTCGAATCCGCGATCGCGGTAGGCCTGTCCGTAGCGATTGCCTTCCGTCGGCAGGGCGTCGAGATAGCGGCAGCTGGCGAGCTTGACCGTCTTCAAATTCATCTCGGCCGAGGTGCCGCCGATCACAATGGCGAGGTGGTAGGGCGGACACGCGGCCGTTCCGAGGGTGCGGATCTTGTCGTCGAGGAATTTCAGCAGCGATTGCGGGTTCAACACCGCCTTGCTTTGCTGATAGAGAAAGCTCTTGTTTGCCGAGCCGCCGCCCTTGGCGATGAAGAGAAATTTGTAGGCGTCTCCGGGCTCGGCGAAGAGGTCGATCTGCGCCGGCAGGTTGTCGCCGGTGTTGACCTCCTCGTACATCGACAGCGGCGCCAGCTGGCTGTAGCGCAGATTGGCTTCGGTATAGCTGCGCCGGATGCCCGCAGAGAGTGCCGCGGCATCGTCGCCGTCGGTCCAGATCTGCTGCCCCTTCTTCCCCATGACGATCGCGGTGCCGGTGTCCTGACACATCGGCAGCACTCGGCCCGCCGCAATATTGGCGTTCTTCAACAGGTCAACGGCGACGAACTTGTCGTTTGCCGAGGCGTCGGCATCGTCAAGAATCGCCCGCAACTGGGCGAGATGGCCGGTACGCAAGAGGTGGGCGGAATCGATGAAGGCTTGGGCGGCGAGCAATGTCAGCGCCTCGGGAGCGACCTTGACGATCCGCCGGCCCTCGAAGCCGCCGACCGATACGTGATCGCCGGTGAGCCTGCGGTAGGGAGCATCATCGGCCCCGAGCGGGAAGAGCTCATGGTAGGCGGCCTCGCTCATTCGTCACTCCGCTATGCGATCCCCCCACAAACGTCGTTTCCGCGCCGGCGTCAAGCCGGCTCCCCGAAAACGACAACAAGTAGTTGTCTTGATGGTTAATAAATCTTAGTTATACAGCGAATCTGCAGCGGGCCTCCCTCTAAAGTTGAAATCGGTCATCCGTTTCGGTCCCTTTGTTGCTGTCCTTCTCTGGTTGCGAGTCTGCAATATAAATCAGGCGATTTGACGATTGTGCCGACCTGTCGGCGTGTGAGCCGGATCACCCGGGGAGCGGGATGAACTCCGTTTCACCCGGCACCGGCGGGAACCGGCCCTCTTGCCAATCGGCTTTCGCCTGTTCGATCCGCTCGGTCGAGCTCGAGACGAAATTCCACCAGAGGTGACGCGGCCCGTCGAGCGGCGCGCCGCCGAGCAGCAGAAGCCGGGCGGGTCCGCCGGCGGTCGCTGTGACCGGTTCGCCTGACCGAAAGACCAGCATCCGGCCTTCCTCGAAGCTGTCGCCGCCAATCTCGATACGGCCCTCGGCGATATAGATCGCCCGGTCTTCGTACTCCGGCGGGATCTCCAGCCGGGCGCCTGGGGCAAGCGCCGCGTCGGCGTAAAGCGTCTCCGAGAAGACGGAGAGCGGCGAGCGCGCTCCGTGGAAGGCTCCTGCAATGACGCGAACGCGTTTGCCGTCGCCTTCGAGCAGCGGCAGGGCGTCTTCGGGATGATGCGTGAAAGCGGGCTCCACCTCTTCGCGGTCCTTGGGCAGGCCGACCCAGGTCTGGATGCCGAAGAGCCGGGCGCCGCCGGTCCGCAGCTCCGGCGGGGTGCGCTCGGAATGCACGATCCCGCGCCCCGCCGTCATCCAGTTGACTTCCCCCGGCCGAATGGGTTGGACCGTGCCCAGGCTGTCGCGGTGCAGGATCTCGCCGTCGAAAAGGTAGGTCACGGTGGCGAGGCCGATATGGGGATGGGGACGCACATCGAGGCCTGAGCTGGCCCGCAATACGGTTGGGCCCATCTGATCGAAAAACACGAACGGGCCCACCGTGCGGCGCTCTGCCGACGGAAGGACCCGGCGAACCTCGAACCCGTCGCCGAGGTCGCGGGTGCGCGGCACGATTACCGCCTCGAATGTCACGCTCACGGCTTACTCCTTTGTTCCGGTCCGCCGACGAAATATCTATGATCGCTCGATCCGTTTTTCTTGGGAGGTTGTCATGCCTGCGATCAAAGCCTTCGATCTCGCTTACGGGCGGCTGCGGTCGCCCGATCTCGACAAGCAAGAGGAGTTCCTGACCGATTTCGGCATGGTTCGCGCCGATCGGACCAAGAACGCCCTTTACATGCGCGGCACCGATGCGCCGCACCACATCCATGTCACCGAGCTCGGCGAGCCGCGTTATGTCGGGATCGCCGTTCACGCGGCGAGCTACGACGACCTCGAGCGGATTTCGCGGGTCGGGGGAGCTTCGCCGATCGAGGACATTGACGAGCCCGGCGGCGGCAAGCGGGTACGCCTGACCGATCCCGACGGCTACCAGGTCGAAATCGTCCACGGCATGGCATTGCTCGACCCGATCGAGGTCGACCGGCCCGCGGTCAATTCCGGCAACGACAAGTACCGCCGCCGTGGCCAACTTTTCCGCATCGAGCGCGGCCCCTCGCACGTCAAGCGGTTGGGCCATTTTGTCGTCATGTCGAAGAACTTCGACAAGACGCTCGGCTGGTATCGCGAGATGCTCGGCTTCCGTTGCTCGGACGAATTCTACGCCGGGGAGAAAAGCAACGTCGTCGGCTCGTTCAACCGCCTCGACCGCGGCGACGGCTACGTCGACCATCACGCGTTCTTCTGCATTCGCGGCGACAAGAGCGGCCTCAACCATCTATCCTACGAAGCCGCCGATATCGACGACGTGATGGTCGGCCACGAACATCTGACGGGGAAGGGCTATCAGCACATGTGGGGCATCGGCCGCCATCTGATCGGCAGCCAGCTCTTCGATTACTGGGCCGACCCCTGGGGCCGCGTGCACGAGCATTGGGCCGACACCGACGTCCTCAATGCCCACACCCCGCCCAATCTACTGGAGCGTGGCGAAGGAACGGGCGGCCCGTGGGGCCAACCCATCCCGCAGATCTTCATGGGCCACGCCTCGCCCTGACCGGCAAAGAACTGCGCTGACCTCCCGTCCTCCTCCATTGCTGGGGAGGGCGGGGGACACAGTGAAGCCTCTTGCGGGCAATCGATCGACAAACAGGGAGGAGGAAGCCGTGAACATGCGAATTTTCGCGATCGCCGCCGCCACGGTTGCGACGCTTGGTTCAGCGAATGCTCAGCAAGCAGCTGATGACCATCTCGGCACCGTTCATTTCTCAATCTCGTGCAGTGCCGTGCAGGTCAAGTTCGATCGCGCCGTGGCACTGCTGCACAATTTCTACTACCCCGAGACGGTGAAGGCCTTCCAGGCGGTCATCCAGGAAGACCCGAGCTGCGCCATCGCCTATTGGGGCCTGGCGATGAGCGAATTGCCGAACCCACTGGTGCCACCGTACCCGCCCGCCAACCTCAAGGCCGGCTGGGAGGCAATACAGCAGGGTAAAGCGGCAAAGACCCAGACGCCGCGCGAGGCCGAGTACCTCTCCGCGATCGAGGTCTTCTACAAGGATTACGACAAGATCGATCATAAGACCCGCGCCGGGCTTTATGAGCAGGCGATGCAGCTGCTCCACGAGCACCACCCGGACGATGCCGAGGCGGCGATCTTTTACGCGCTCGCCCTCAATGGGGCGGTCGACTTCGACGACCAGAACTACACCAAGCAGCTCAAAGCTGCCGCGATTCTGAATGAGGAAGGGAAAAAGCAGCCGAACCATCCAGGCATCGCGCACTACCTG
>DATNKF010000445.1:0-11156 GCA_035603555.1 Allostellaceae bacterium | reverse complement strand
ATCGAAGGCCTGATGTGCGTCCCGCCGCTCGACGAGGAGCCGGCGCTGCATTTTGCACTCTTGCGCGAGATCGCCCGGCGCACCGGGATGGCAGTCCTCAGCATGGGCATGAGCGCCGATTTCGAGAAGGCGATCCGCTTTGGCGCAACCCATGTGCGGGTCGGCTCTGCCATCTTTGGCGCGCGCGGCGCGAGCCAATAGAAGGGGGGTCCCGGTCGCCCGGTCAACGAAAGAATCTGCAACCTTCTCGCGCCGAACACGTTCTCCGAGACAGGACCACTGCCCTCCGCGCGTTGCCCTTTCGCCGAGCACTCATCATGTACTTCATCGCGCTTGCCAGCGATTACGACGGCACGCTGGCCGAAGATGGCAGGGTCGCGCCGGCGACACTGGAAGCGCTCGATCTGTTGAAGCAGTCCGGCCGCAAGCTGATACTCGTAACAGGGCGCGAATTGCCCGATCTACAAGAGGTCTTTCCCGAACTCGATCGGTTTTCATTGGTGGTGGCCGAGAACGGCGCTCTGCTTTACGAGCCGGCGACGAAGACGCAGACCCTCCTGGGTCCCGAGCCGCCCGTCGCCTTCATCGAACGCCTGAAAGAGCGCCGCGTTAGCCCGCTGTCGATTGGTCGATGCATCGTGGCGACCTTGGAGCCGAACGAACAAATCGTGCTGGAGACGATCCGCGAGCTCGGCCTCGAACTGCAGATCATCTTCAACAAGGGTGCGGTTATGGTGCTGCCCCTCGACGTCAACAAGGCGACCGGTTTGGCGGCGGCTCTGGAGCGGATGAAACTCTCGCCGCTGAATGTGGTCGGCATCGGTGATGCCGAGAATGATCATGCGTTTCTGAACGCCTGTGGTTGCGCTGCCGCCGTCGCCAATGCTCTTCCGATGGTCAAGGAGGACGCCGCCATCCTGACCAAGGCATCGCGGGGCGGCGGTGTGGCCGAGCTGATCGGGCGGCTGGTCGCCGACGATCTCGCCGATGTTGCGGCGGGGCTGGCCCATCAGCGGGTCGCATTGGCGCGGAGGTCGGACGACTCCGCGATCCACCTCCACCCTTTTTCCGGCAATCTGCTGATAGCCGGAACATCGGGCGGCGGCAAATCGACTTTAGCGACTGGCCTCCTGGAGCGACTAGCCGAGTGCGGGTTCCAGTTTTGCGTCATCGATCCAGAGGGGGACTACGCAGGGTTAGAAGACGCGGTCACCGTCGGCGACGCAAAAACCCCGCCGAGCCTGCGAGAAGCGATGGAATTGCTGGAAGAGCCCGGGGAAAGCGTTGTTGTCAACCTTAACAGCGTTGCCCGGGCCGAGCGCCCACACACTTTCGCCGAGCTGGTCCTCAAGCTCGGCACGCTGCACGCGCAAACCGCCCGGCCGCACTGGTTGCTGATCGAGAAAGCGCATCACGTACTGCCTTCGGCTTGCGGGACGCCTTCCGTTGACCTCTCGCGCGAATTCGCCGCCAGCATTGTGGCCACAGCGCAACCGGATGGCGTCGCGCTGCCCGCTCTCGAGACGGTACGGCTAGTCCTCACGGTCGGTTCCGATGCGGCGGTCGCCTTGCGCGCGTTCTGCGCGCACACCGGGGATGCCACCCCCAAGATCGAGGCCACGCCCTTGGCCGATGACGAGGCCCTATTGTGGGATCGGCGGGCGCCTGTGGCGCAACGCGTACGCACGATCCGGCCGCACGCCCAGCGCCCCCCAAAACCCTGTTTGGGAAATTGACAATTATTATAGTTTCTGATAGCGTCTGATATGCATATCGCACCAGTCTGACCACACCGTGTTCGATAGCGGTTTAGTCTGTGCAATTAAAGCATCGCTGCTATGAAAACAGCAGTAAACAGCGGCAAAACAGCGGGCGATCTCGCTGTTTTGCCGATCGCCGCACCGCCGGCAACCCAGGATTTCTGCCGAGAGCGCGAGGTCGTCCGCTGATGATTTGCGGCAAAAACAGCAAAAACAGCGGGAAGCGTCGGCGGGTTTCAGAGGAAATGGCCGCTGCGGGTCGCCTTGGTGCGCAGATAGCGCTCGTTGTGGCCGTTTGACGCGAAGATGTGCGGCACCCGCTCGGCGACGCGGATCCCGTAGCGCTCGAGTGCCGCGACCTTGTCGGGATTGTTGGTCAACAGCCGCACTGCGCCGAAGCCGAGCTGGCGTAGCATCTCTGCGGCGGGCAGGTAGACGCGCTCGTCAGCGTCGAAGCCCAGCTGCTCGTTGGCATCGAGCGTGTCGAAACCGGCATCCTGCAGCTGATAGGCTCGGAGCTTGTTGACGAGGCCGATGCCGCGTCCCTCCTGGGCCAAATAGAGCAGTACCCCGTCGCCCACCCGGGCGATTGCGGCGATCGCGCCCCGCAGCTGGTCGCCGCAATCGCAGCGCAGGCTGGCGAGGAGGTCCCCGGTGAAACACTGAGAATGCAGCCGCACCAGGACCGGCGCGGCGGGGTCCGGCGCGCCGATCAGGATCGCCAGGTGTTCGGCACCGCCATCGCGCGGCCGAAATGCTATCAAGCGGGCGTTTTCGGCCTCAGCAAGCGGGACCGGGGCTTCGGCGACGCGCTCGAGCCCGGCAGCCGAATTGTTGCGGCTGAACACCGTCTTGGCCTCGATCGCAGAAAGATCCCTTCGCCGGGCGAAGAGTGCGGCTTCGAACGTTCCGAGCCGTATCACCAGGGCTGCCGGCAGCAGGGCGGCGAGCTTTGCCAAAGCGACCGCGGCGCGCGCGCCGCCTTTGGCGACGAGCGGTGCCGGCCCGAACCCCGGCGGCTCGGCCCCGAGCGAGGCGCCGGGATCGGCGAGATTGCGGATCACGGCGGCCGGCATGTCGGTCGAGACCGAGATGGTCAACGCACCCGACAATTCTGCTCGCGACGCCAGGCCGAGCGCCACGGCGCGTCGCCGGGTCAGCACGACGCGCGCCGGAGCCCGCGAGATCTCGCGCAGCCGGTGCAGGTTGTCCTCGGTTACGAGCTCGGCGGCGACCGCGAGCACGCTGATCTGATCGTCGCGGATCAACACCGGCTCTCCGCGGCGGAATGCCGCGATCGCTTCGCCGAGGCCGCGGCCGGTGCTGGGCTCAGTCCCCGCGCTGCCGCTTCGGGTCGTTGCAACTGTCTTTGGCTCGGGCACCCTCTATCTCCTGGCGCAGGTGATCATATGGGCTGCCGGTGATTGCGCCAGCACCTTATTCGAGATTCACTTATGCGCTCTGTCGGTGAGTTGCATGGCGATGTCGGCGGCGAATGAGTAGATAAGCAGGCCCAGCGCCGACGCAGATACCGCCGCGGCCCAGCCCGCGGGGGTCGCCGGGGGGAGCGCCGCGATCAGCGCCAGGCTCTGAACGACGGCGATCGTCTTGCGGCGGCGATCAGCGAAGGCGCATGCGGGAGGCGGGGCACGCAAGACCGGGAACAGGCACCCCGCGACTAGGTAGAGGTAGCGCATTGCGCCGATCGCCAGTACCCAGGACGGGACCGTAGCTGCCTTCGAGACCGCCACCGCGAGGACCGCAATCGCAAACGCGTCGGTCTCCATGTCGAAGCGCGCGCCAAAGGCCGAGGCCAATCCCTGACGGCGGGCCGCCCAGCCATCGGCGCCGTCGAGCAGCAGTGAGATGCCAGCGAGGGCGGCCAGAACCCAGCGCTCGGTCGAGCCGAGCGGGGCAGGATCGAATGCCCGGCTGGCGATAAGACATGCGCTCCCTGCCCGAATGAGGGTGATCCGGTTTGCTGCGCCAAGGCGGGGAAACGGGTGATAACCGGCGAGTTGCCGCTCGACGGCGACAAGAAACCCAGCGAACAGCATCAGGCCGGCCATCGCCGGCAGAGCCCGCACCGCGTCGGTGAGGACGAGCAACGAGGCCGCTGTGCCGGCGATGCCGAGGGCGCAGGCGAACACTGCGTGCGCCTCCCGGATCAGGGCGGGCGAAGACGACGGAAGCGAAGCGAGCCGGATCGACATCAGCACGGGTTCGGTGTATCTGGCCGATGGTGCCCGGTCGGGCCTGCGACCGACAAGGGCTCAAGCGCCAGACCCCTCCGCGAGCGGGATTATTTCTTCGATGAGTGAGGCGCGAGCGTTCTGGGTCGCCGCACCCGGCCGAGGCGAAATCCGAGCCGAGCGACTGCGGCCGCTGCAGCTGGGCGAGCTGTTGATCCAGGCTCGAGCAAGCGGGATCAGCAGAGGCACCGAGACGCTCGTGTTCCGCGGCGAAGTGCCGCAAAGCGAGTGGCAGCGAATGCGCTGCCCGTTTCAGGAGGGCGAGTTCCCGGGCCCCGTCAAATACGGCTACGCCGTGGCCGGGATCGTCGAGAATGGCCCTGCCGAATGGTGCCATCGTCGCGTCTTCTGCCTTCATCCCCATCAGAACCGGTTCATCGTCCCGCATGACGCTATCGTCCCCATCCCCGACGACGTTCCCGAACGTCGCGCAACCCTCGCCGCCAACATGGAAACCGCAGTCAACGGGTTGTGGGACGCGATGCCGGGTCCGGGCGACCGAATTGCGGTCATCGGCGCCGGTGTCGTCGGCACTCTCGTAGCGGCGCTGGCGGCGCGGCTGCCCGGCGCCGAAGTCGAGTTGATCGACATCGATCCGAGCCGTGCCGCACTGGCGACCGCATTCGGCTGCGACTTCGCGGCGCCGCAGCGAGCGCGAGGGGATGCCGACTTGGTCGTTCACGCGAGCGGAAATCCGGACGGGCTCGCGACGGCGCTCGCAGTCGCCGGGTTCGAAGCGACGGTGGTTGAGATGAGCTGGTATGGGAAGCGGATCGTGCCGCTCGCCCTCGGCGGCGCCTTTCACTCGCGCCGGCTGACGTTGCGCTCATCGCAGGTCGGCGCCGTTCCGGCAACCCGCCGCGGGCGCTGGTCGCGGCGGCGTCGGTTGGCGCTCGCGCTCTCGCTGTTGCGCGATCCGCTCTTCGATCTGCTGCTGTCGGATGAAACCGATTTCGCGGCGCTACCCGAGCTGATGGCGCGTCTCGCGATTTCATCGGCGGGTGCCCTCTGCCATACAGTGTGTTACCCCTGAGTGAGGTGAGGCGCCATGTACAGCATCACCGTCAGCCATCACGTGATGATCGCACACAGCCTCGTCGGCGCAGTCTTCGGGCCGGCTCAGCAGCTGCACGGCGCGACCTTCGTGGTCGAGGCCGAGCTGCGCCGGGAGGCGCTCGACCCCGATGGCATCGTCTGCGACATCGGCCGCGCCCTCGATCTGTTGAAGGCTGTGCTCGGCGATCTGGATTACCGCAACCTCGACGACTTGGCGGAATTCCGCGGTCGCAACACGACGACCGAATTCCTCGCCGGCGAGATCCATCGCCGGCTGGCACGGCGGATTCGCGAGGGCGCGCTCGTGTCGACCGACGCCGCGGCGATCCACAGCTTGCGCGTTGTACTACGCGAAACGCCGGTCGCGTGGGCGGCCTATGACGCGCCTTTGGGATGAGCGATGAAATCACCTTTGTCGTCCCGGGCCGGCTGGACCAACTGACCGGCGGATATCTATTCGAGCGGCATATCGTCGAGGGCTTGCGAGCGCGTGGGCGGGTGGTGCGGGTCATCGAGCTGTCGACGCGGGATCCGATGGCGGACGGTGCGATGATCGCCGCTATACCCGACGGCGCCAGGACAGTTGTAGACGGCCTAGCGCTCACCAGTCTTGGGGAAGTGGTTGCGGCACAGGCGCACCGCTTACGGGTCATTGCCTTCGTCCATGGCCCGCTTGCGCAGGAGACCGACCTCCCGCTGGCTGCGGCGCAGCGGGCCGCCCTGCGCGAAGCCGGACTGCTCTCGACGGTTCGCGGCATCCTCTGCCCGAGCCGCAGGACTGCGGCCGCGGTCGAAGGCTATGGGATCTCGTCAGAGCGTGTCGCCGTCGTTTCGCCCGGTACGGCAAAGCCGAAGCGTCCTTCACGATTGCGGCGTGGTCCGGTTCGTGCGCTGCTCTGCGTGGCGAACCTGGTCCCTCGGAAGGGCCACGAGCTGCTTGTCGAAGCAATGGCTCAGATCGTCGATCTCGACTGGAGCCTTACCTGCATCGGCTCGCTCGAGCGCGATCGGGCGACGGTGCGGTCGGTCCGCCGTAAGATTCGGGCCACCGGCCTTGGGCGGCGCATCACTCTGGCCGGTGAATGTCCGCCGCAAGCGGTAGAACGGGCGTATCAGCAGGCCGATGCCTTTATCTTGCCGTCCTTCCACGAAGGCTACGGCATGGTTTATGCCGAAGCGATGGTCCACGGCTTGCCGGTGATCGCAACCACGGCGGGTGCGATCCCCGAGACCGTGCCGCATCAGGCTGGGCTGCTGGTCCCGCCCGGCAATCCGCTGGCGTTGGCACGGGCTGCTCGTCGGGTGATCGCGCAGCCGGCGCTCGCCGCAAGACTGGCTGCCGGGTCGCGCGCTGCAGGCACCCTCCTCCCGAGCTGGTCGCAGGCTACCGAAGCGTGGGAAGCTGCATTCGACCGCTTGGCGGCCCTCCCATCGCCGCCCTGACGTAGCACCCGCTGGCAGCCAGTGCACGGATCCTATAGGGTAAGTCCACCATTTGGGGATGGCCGGGACACCTTTGCACGGATAACTACGCGGCCATATTGCAGCTCCGCGGGAAGGTTATGAGGCCCGGTCGCAGGATCTTGATCGTCGACGATGACGTCGCGCTGCGCCAATCTCTGGCGGAACAGCTCGAGCTCAATGAGGAGTTCGTCTGCGTCGAGTGCGGTACCGCGGCGCAGGCGCTCGAGGCCGCGAGAAACGAGCGCTTCGATATCGTCGTCCTCGACGTCGGGCTGCCCGACATGGATGGACGCGAGCTGTGCCGTCTGCTGCGCGACTTCGGGGTGCTGGTGCCGATCGTGATGCTGACCGGGGCGGACAGCGACGCCGACACCGTCCTCGGTCTCGAATCGGGTGCCGACGACTATGTCACAAAGCCATTTCGGTTGAGCGTCCTGTTGGCCCGCCTGCGCGCCCATCTGCGCCAGAGCGAGCATAGCGACGCTGCGGTGTTCACAATTGGCCCCTATATCTTCCGACCCGGGGCCAAGCTGCTGACCGATCCGGGCGGTCGGAAAAAGGTGCGATTGACCGAAAAGGAGACGGCCATCCTCAAATACCTCTACCGGGCGGGCGATCGGGCAATCGGGCGCGAAACGCTGCTCGGCGAGGTGTGGGGCTACAATGCCGGCGTGACGACCCATACCCTGGAGACGCATGTGTACCGCCTGCGCCAGAAGATCGAGCGCGATCCGACGCGCGCCGAGATCCTGGTAACCGAGCCCGGCGGTTACCGTCTCGTGCCCTGAATTGGCGGCGCGTGGGCAAGCGCCTCGGCAGGGTCGTGCCTCGCCTGGTGGTCGGACCGCGATGCCGGCCGCCGGGCTCCTGATCGCCAGCGGCGCGGATCGTGGTTACTTTCCGCTGCTGCGCGATACGGTGCTGTCAATCCGGGCGCGACATCGAGAAGCGGCGATCGGGATCCTCGATTTCGGGTTCGCTCCGGAGCACCGGGAATGGCTCGTGCCAAGGGTTAGTCATCTGGTCCAGCCCGGATGGGATTTCGATTTTCCCGACCGCGAGCGCACTCCGGAGACGCGCAAAGCTCAGCTTTCGCGACCGTTTCTGCGCCGCCATTTCCCCGGCTACGACACATATTTATGGATCGACGCAGACGCCTGGATCCAGGATTGGCGGGCGGTCGAGCTGTACCTCGCCGCAGCGGGACGCGACAAGTTGGCGATTACCCCGGAGATCGATCGCGCCTACAAGCGACACTATAAGCGGCCAAAGGTGTTTGGTTGGACGCTCAGCTGGAAATGCTATCGCGAGGCGTTCGGCTGGCGCGTTGCTGACCGCCTCGGCCGCAACCCGATGGTGAATTGCGGGGTCTTCGCGCTGCATCATGACGCCCCGCATTGGGACGCCTGGGCGCGGATCATCGAGCAGGTCGCCCAGCGCACCCGGTTTTTCTACATCGAGCAGACCGCACTCAACTACGTGATCTTCGCCGAACACCTCCCGGTCAATTTCCTGCCCGCCTACTGCAACTGGATGCCTGGCGACGCGGCGCCCGCCTTTGACGCCGCACGCGGGCTGTTTGTCGAGCCCTATGCCCCGCACGAGGTGATCGGCGTCATGCACCTCGCGGGCGAAGCAGCGAAGTCGCACCTCTTTCGGCTGCGCCGACTCGACGGCGGCGAGGTGGAAACCTCGCTGCGGTACAGCGCGACCCGGGCCTTGTGCGGTCGTGAGCAGGAGGAGGCGTCGCTGCCTTGAGCGCTAGTGCATCCGGAGCCGCTCGGAGGCGATCTTCGCTCCTTCGGCCAGCGCCTTCAGCTTGGCCCACACGACGTCCTCGGCGACACGCCCCATTCCCGCCGAGGTGTCGAAGCCACAATCGGTGCCGGCGATGACGCGATGCGGATCGCCGACCGCAGCAGCCAGCCGCTCGATCCGGTCGGCGACCGCCTCGGGGTGCTCGACGAAGTTGGTCAGGCTGTCGACCACTCCGGCAATGATCAGCTGATCGTCGGCCAGCGGCAGCTTTTCGAACACGCGGTACTCATGGGCATGGCGCGGATTGGCGAAGGGGAAGAAAAAGCCGCCGACCTCGGCCTGTCGGATGATCGGCAGAATGTCGGCGAGCGGCACATCGCAATCATGCGGCCCCTCGTAATTACCCCAGCAGACATGCAGCCGAACCCGGTCGCGCGGAATATTTTCGAGTGCCGTGTTGATCGTCGCGACGACGCGTTCGACAAAGCCGAGGAAATCGCCGAGCGGCCGGTCTTGGTAGGAGAGATGGCGCTCGAGCGCGAGGTCTGGGCAATCGAGCTGCAGCAGGAAGCCGCGGCCGACGATCGTCTCGTATTCCCCTTTGAGCGCTGTGCCGAGTGCCGCGAGATAGGCTTCCTCGCTGTCGTAATATTCGTTCTTCATCGCCCCGGCGATGATCCCGGGCGAGGGTGCGGTCAGGAACGGTTCGACAAAATGCGCGCCGGTCTCGTCGAGTGCCGCCTGGAAATCGGCGCATTCGGCCTCAATCGCGGCCGTCCCGAGAGAACGGACCTCGCCGATCGCTTTGGGCGGCCCCATGTTGCTGACCGCCTCTCGGACGGCGAGCTGCTGCTCCATTGCTTGCTTGAATATCGGGTAACGCAGGGCATCGGCGCGGGTCCGGCGCTGCCACGAACCGCCAAAGCCACTCATCCGGTGGCGGATGTGAAGAAAGAAGCCCTCGCGCTGCTGCTCGCCATTGTTGCCGATGTCGGTGCCCGCATCGATCTGCTTCGCGACGATTCCCCGCAGCGCCGCTTGGCCCAGTCTTTCGAGCTCGCCCGGATCGACGGATTCGCCCCGCGCCCGGCGCACAAAGAGCCGGGTGAGCTCAGGCGGGCGCGGCAGGCTGCCGGTATGGGTCGTCAGGATCCTGTCTTCGCTGCGGCGCATCGTCACTCCTTTCGAGCCTCTGACTGCTATTTTGCGCAGTTTACCGCGGAAGCTGAGCGGCGCCAGCCTGACGAGCGCGAACAAGCCGCTTGTCGCGGAAGCATCAGCTCCGTAAACTGGAATTCGTCGTCGCAACAACTGAAAGGAGGTGATCCTGTGTCAAGCCACCAACCGCGGTCTTCCGCTGCCGTGACCAGGATCCCCGTCCGCACGGAGATCCTTGCCTGAGGGCAACGGCTCGCGGTCGCGAAGGCCGCCGGTTTTCGGTGAAAGGGCCGCCTCTCGGGGCGGCCCTTCTCATTTGACGTCGCTGGCCCTACAACGTTGTCGACACCGCTTCTGCGCGAGGAGGGAGGGGCATGCCAGACACCCTGACGACGAATTCGCCGATCATCGCCGCCTATCGCGCCGCAACCCCGGGCTCGGCGGCTGCCTCGGAGAAGGCGAGCCGGCTCTTTCCCAGCGGCGTCACCCATGATTCGCGTTACATCGAACCCTATGGGCTGTACGTCACCCGGGCCCAAGGTCCGCGCAAATGGGATGTCGACGGCCATTGCTACGTCGACTATTTCGGCGGCCATGGCGCGTTGCTCCTCGGCCATTGCCATCCGAAGGTGGTCGAGGCGGTTCAGCGGCAGATCGAGCGCGGCACCCATTTCGGTGCCTCGCACGAGACCGAGATCGCCTGGGCCGAATGGGTGATGAAGCTCGTCCCCTCGGCCGAGCGGGTGCGCTTCACCTCCTCGGGCACCGAGGCAACGATGATGGCGGTGCGGCTCGCCCGCGCCTTCACCGGAAAGTCGAAGCTGATCCGCTTCAAGCACCATTTCCACGGCTGGCACGATCACATGACCTCGGGTTATGCGAGCCACTTCGACGGCAGCCCGACGCCTGGCGTCCTGCCGGGGGTCGCCGGCGAGCTGCTGCTGGCCGAGCAGAACGATCCCGGGGGGCTCGCCCGGCTGCTCGAAACCAACGACGACGTCGCCGCGGCGATCATCGAGCCGACCGGCGCCCATGGTGCGCAGCTTCCGATCGACCCGAAATTCCTGACCGAGTTGCGTGAATTGACCCGGCGCTACGGGGTGGTGCTGATCTTCGACGAGGTCGTTACCGGCTTCCGTGTGTCGCCGGGCGGGGCGCAGGCCGAATACGGCATCCGACCCGATCTGACGACACTGGCAAAGATCCTCGCCGGCGGCTTGCCTGGCGGGGCGATCGCCGGGCGCAAGGACATCCTCGACCTCCTCGACTTTCAGGTCACCAAATCCGCCGACCGCGAGAAAATCACTCATCAAGGCACATTCAACGCCAACCCGCTCTCGGCCGCGGCCGGCGTCGCCGCACTCGAAATCGTCGGCACGACCGACGCCTGCGCTCAGGCCAACCACTATGCCGACACTTTGCGCCGGCGGATCAACGAAGTATTCGAAGAGGAGCACGTGCCCTGGGCGGCCTACGGCATGTTTTCGAACTTTCATATCTTCACCAACCCCGACCAGCGGGCGATCGTCCCGACCCGCTTTGACCCGCTCGCGCAGCCGGCAGCCTCCCTCGCCGGCAAAAGCCAGGCCGGCGTGGTGCACAAATTCCGGCTGGCGATGATGACCGGCGGGGTCGACTTCAGCGGCAGCCCGGGCGGCATCGCCTCGGCGACCCATGGCGAGGCCGAGCTCGAAGATACCCTGACCGC